>JAFSBF010000182.1 GCA_017441965.1 Clostridia bacterium
ACAATAAGGTAGTCAGGCTTTCTTCCTCCAAGTACATTTTCTATATTATCAAGCCATTCGTGTGTAAAGCGTGCATCAACCGTATCCATAATCGCAACTTTTTCATCCATAATTGCGTAGGAATTATATGACATTCCGTTTGGAACAGTGTACTGACCCTCAAACAAATCAACAACGTGGTCATTCACGCCGATATATTTAACAGTATCTGAAATAATCATTTCTTAACCTCCTTTATTATACTTATTATAATTATATCACAAATTTTTAAACCGTCAATACAAATAAATCTTTGTTTGCTTGACAATATTATTATAGGAGTATAAAATATATGATAGAATATTTTGAGGGGGGGATTTTTTATGACAAATCTTGTAGAAAAATTAAAAACAAACCGCACTCTTTCGCATCAGGAATTTTATGAGCTTCTTTCATCAGATGCCTTTGATTCTTCCCTTATTAAATCAGCCGACGAAATACGCCGGAAAATTTACGGTGATGACGTATATATAAGAGGTCTTATCGAATTTACAAACTACTGTAAAAACAACTGCTACTACTGCGGTATACGGTGTGCAAACGCCAATACAAAACGCTACAGACTTTCAAAGGACGAAATCCTTGATTGCTGCCGTGAGGGGTATGAGCTTGGCTTCCGCACGTTTGTAATGCAGGGCGGTGAAGACCCGTATTTTACCGATGAACGGATATGCGATATTGTCAGCAGTATACGAAAAGAATTTCCCGATTGTGCCATTACCCTTTCTATCGGTGAAAAATCCTATGACAGCTACCTCGACTATTTTAAGGCGGGTGCAAATCGTTATCTTCTTCGTCACGAAACGGCGAATGACACTTTATATAACAAGCTTCACCCCGAAACGATGCACCTTGAAACTCGCAAACAGTGTTTGTATGACCTTAAGAAAATAGGTTATCAGGTTGGGAGCGGCTTTATGGTCGGTGCGCCTTTTCAGACTCTTGACAATATTATCGAGGATTTATTTTTCCTTTCTGAATTACAGCCCGATATGATAGGAATAGGGCCGTACATTACGCACAAGGAAACACCCTTTGCAATTTATCAGAGTGGCAGTGTGGAGCTTACTGTAAGGCTTGTTGCGGTGCTGCGCCATATGTTCCCGTATGCACTTATCCCCTCAACCACGGCGCTCGGCACTCTGCATCCTGAGGGACGTGAAATGGGTCTTCGTGCAGGGGCAAATGTAGTTATGCCCAATCTGTCACCGCAAAAATGCAGAAAGCTTTACGATTTGTATGATAATAAGATTTCTACGGGGGAAGAAGCGGCACAGAGCCGCGCCCTGCTTGAAAAAAGAGTGGAAGCGGCGGGGTATAGGGTAGTTACTGCTATAGGAAATGTAAAGAGATAGCAAGATTATAATGCGAAATTCGAAGTTCGAAATTCGAAATGATGGTAGGAAAATCGCATACGATTTTCCAATAAATTTATGTGTTAAAGACAATTTTAAAGGAACTTTACTATGGACAAGTGTTTAATTGCAATGAGTGGCGGCGTTGACAGCGGCGTTGCGGCATTTTTGATGAAGAATAAAGGCTTTGACTGCGTGGGCGCTACAATGAAATTACTTGAATGCACTAAGATTGCCCTTGATGAAGAACATAAATGCTGTTCAAAAGAAGATATAGAGGATGCACGCAAAGTGGCTTCATCTCTCGGGATAGAACATTATCTGTATGACTTTTCAGAGCATTTTTGCGAAAAGGTCGTTGATGAATTTGTGCACGCATACGAAACAGGTGCCACACCAAACCCGTGTATTGAATGTAACCGTCATTTAAAATTTGAAAGGCTTTTTAAAGAGGCGGAGATTTTAGGCTGCACGCATATTGCAACGGGGCATTATGCACGGATTGAATATGATGAAAAAAGAGGACGCTACCTATTAAAAAAGGCAAAGGATTTGACAAAGGACCAGAGCTATGTCCTCTATTCCTTAACGCAGGAGCAGCTTGCACGCACATATTTCCCGCTCGGTGATATGACAAAGGATGAGGTGCGTGCTGTTGCAGAGGAAAACGCCCTTGTAAATGCGCAAAAAAAAGAAAGTCAGGATATATGCTTCGTAAAAGGCGAAGACTATACCGACTTCATAGAAAGATATACGGGTAAAACCTACAGTCAGGGGGATTTTGTTGATACAGACGGAAATATACTCGGTACGCACAAGGGCATTATCCATTATACAGTAGGTCAGCGCAAGGGGCTGGGACTTGCCCTTCCTGCACCAATGTATGTAAAACAGATTGATACTGAAAAAAATGAAGTTATCCTTTGCAATCACGAAGAACTGTTTACAAAAACTCTTACTGCAAATGATATAAATTTAATCAGCGTTGATAATCTATACACCCCTAGGAGGGTAAAGGCAAAGGTGCGCTACCGCCATACGGAGCAAAACGCAACGGCAGTGCAGCTTGACAATGATACAATCCGCATCGAATTTGATGAGCCGCAGCGCGCCATCACAAAGGGGCAGGCAGTTGTACTCTACGATGGGGATATAATAGTAGGTGGAGGAACGATAGTAGGCTGACAAGGTCAGCCTTTCGAAAAAGAAGTTTTGCAAGCAAAACAACCCAAATTGGGGACACAGCCTCCAATTTGGGTTGTTTTTTATATAACCTTATTAAAGTATTCTTCCGTTACCTGTAGTTGTTTTTTCAGTATTTCTTTCCACATATGAGGACGTATTTGCCCGCTGCCTCTTGATACCTTCGTTCTTCTGATATTTCCGTTTTCGTCAGCTTTTCTATAGTAATAATGGTCTGTATCCTTATATAGTTCCCACCCGTCACGCTCACAAAAACGCTTTAATTCTTTCCAGCTTGGCACTTAATACACTCCTCAATCTTTTGTATATCATCGAAAATCAAAGCTTTTAAAACATATGGAATATGTCCTTTTCGATTAGGAGCAGACGACCATAAATTAAACTCGTTATAAAATTCTGTAGCATAATCCATTATTGCCTCTGCAAGCTGACGCTTTGCCTCTTTTTCGGTAGCTGCATTTTCAATTAAATCTATCTCGTTCAGAGAAAGGGTGATACTTCCATCAGTTTCCACAAATCTATCAGCCGTAAAACTGTATGCCTCCAACAATGCTTCTACCAGTTCACAATTGGAAAGCATCATATAATCACGAGTTCGCTTAATAAATTGCGGTCTTGTCCTGATAACAGTATCCGCTACTTCACTCCAGTTTTTCCGCACATCTGTTGCATTCATTGTAAGCATATCTCTCATCCTTTCACCCCCATTATACCAAAAAGTGTACACTATGTCAATAGTGTACACTTTTATTATATGCGCATTATTTTATTTTAACCATAATGAATAGATGGAAGTCATATTTTGTTCTTTTATATATGTGGATATAAAAAACACATAGCTCACCTTGCTATTTCGCCTTGTTCAAAATGTACTACTTCCCCTA
>JAFSBF010000183.1 GCA_017441965.1 Clostridia bacterium
ATTCAACAGATACGATGTACCATTTACGCCACCACCATAATGACCCTGTGGAGCCATACGTAAATCTTGAAATTCCGAGAAGACAAGGCTGGCATCAGATTTTTATGACTGTGGAATATGATACTGAGAATGAAAAGTCCTATGTTCAAATTTATTTCGACGGAAAGATGGTTGTGGAAATGATAAATAACAGCCGTATTGACCCAAGAGTAATCGAACAGTCAACAGCGGCTCCCATAAAGCAGCGCTTTATAGCCCAGTACACACCGTCGGAATTTGCATTCACCTCGACAAGTGTTGATGACAACGCCGTGGCTTTGCCCGACGGACAGATTAACCTATTATTCAACAAGCAGCTTGATACGGCTGCCTCAACGGTGAGCGAGGTATACTTTACAGCACCCGATGGCAGCAGGACTGAGGCAACGGTGAGCATTACGGACAATTATTGTGTAGTGACGCCTCAAAATACGCTTAGTGCAGGTGAAACGTACACGCTGATTTTTAACGGCAGCTTTGTAAACAGTGCAACACCGCTGACACCGGCAACAACGCTGAATCTAAACCTTGATAAGAGCTTTAAGGTAAGGGACAACATTAAAACGATGAATATTGTAGGCAGTTATAAGACTGCTGACGGAAAAACAACCCTTGAGGTTAGTGCACAGTCACTTCTTAAGGAAGGAAAGCAGAGTGCGCTTCTTATTATGGCGGTTAAGGACAAGGGCGGAGCAATGAGAGACATTTCGACAAGTATTCTTGTTTTAAATCCGCTTGAGGTGCTGAAACGGCAGATAAGCGGAGAAGAAGATATGATTGTAGAGGCATACATCTGGGACAAGATGGATTTACTGTTGCCGCTAAGGGAGAAAATTACAAACGAAAAATAGGAAAATGAAAAAAGAGTACATAATTAACGAAGGAGTGACGTTAATGAACAGAAATAGGATAATTTCGGTTTTCTGTGCACTGGCGATGCTTTTAACCTGTATGCAAATCCCTGCATTTGCGGCAGATTTTACGGCAATCGACCTTTCGGAAAACAAAACAAGATTTACTGCAAGCGATGCTCAAACGGGCACATTTGTGGTATACACTCAGGATGCTGCAGCACGTGCAACAACACCTGCAGACAATTCTGAATTTATATTTTCTTCATCCGATGAAAACGTTATGTCGGTTGACGAAGCGGGTAACTACACTATAAACGGTGCAGGTGCCGCTATTATAACAGTTACTTCGAAAGAGGTGGAAACAATCAAGCGCAGTATGCTTGTGTATTGCGGAGGCAGCAATACAGACTATCTGTCAGCTGATAATTATGATACATACATTACTGCAGACGGCTTTGTAAACTCGATTGAAACGGCACCTGCAGGACTTAAAACAATAGCAGGAAGTACTATTGCGAAATATACAATGAAGGATGACCCGTGGAGAAAAATTGGCAGCGCCACAAAGCAGGTTGCGGCAATGGTGCCGATGTGCGGCGTTGCCCCCAAGGCAGGAACGGACAAAACCTCCTTTGTTGTCAGTGTTTGGCAGTATGATGCTGCAAGCGGTGCCGGCAGACCAAGACTCGGTATTGGAGAGGCTACGGATGACTACGGCTTTTTCTACGGAATTACCCCGGAGAAGGCAGGCGCAGGTTCTACCCCGAAGGCTGATAATTCCAATGTACCTGCCTTCAATGCGGGAAATCTTGCTAATGTAGTTCACAAAATAACTCCCGTGGTGACAAAAAGAGAAAAGGGCTGGCATCAGATTATGCTGGCTGTCAGTCGTGACGATATGGCAGGAATAACGGAGCTTAAATACTTTTATGACGGAAAGGTAGTTGCTCATCTGACAACGACGACCGCCATTTATCCCAAAGCAATACAGCTTAGCTCGCACTGGGTTCATAACGGCGGAGGCGGCAACGATTATCAGGAAAAACCTGCAGGCGGTGTTTTTCAGGAGCTGTATCTTACCGACCTTCCTGAAGTATTTGCCTTTACGGGAATAAATGTTGATGCTGTAACAGAATTTCAGGTGGATGACAGTATCGAGCTTACCTTCAATAAAAAGCTTGACACAGAAAAGACAACACTTACTGCAGTTCTTACGGAAACAGCTACAGGTGAAACAATAAAGGTGAACGCAGGGCTTGACGGAAAGAAATTTAAAATTACACCTGTATATCCGCTGATGGCAGGAAGAGAGTATCAGTTGTCAATTTCCGGAAAAGCGGTTAATATGGCAAGCCCCGTAGAGTTTGAGGCAGAGCTTGACTGCACGCAGACAGTAAGCTTTACCGCGGAGAGGGCGAGCAGCTATGCAGAAAACCTTGCAGTGTCAGAGGACACTGTGGCAGGCACTGTTTCTGCCGATGCGGAGTACACGGGAAGTGGTACAGGTTACCTCATCCTTTCACAGTATGATGCAGACGGCATTATGAAGAAAGCCACCGCAAAGGGTATTACAAGTGCAACTGCAGCGGCAGAAAGAAAACTGACAGAGGAAAAGGCTGCAAATACGACAAGCTTTGAGGGCTATGTATGGTCGGCTATAAACTCTGAAAATATTAAACCTCTTTATGACGGAGTTGCAGCTTTAGGTACTACATACAACCGTACCTATGGAGCTACACAGGAAAGCAGTGAAACGTCAACGCTTTCCGCAAGCTATAATGTTGACGTAGGCAGTGTAGATGTGAAAATCACATCAAAAACACAAAGAAAGGGTCTTCCCGTTATAGTAAGACTTGTTTATCCCGATAAATCGGTGACAAATGCCACTGCTTCTAACTTTAACGAGATTTATGCAAGGGTGGAGCAGCTTGAGACAAAAGAGGGCGGTGTGCTTGAATATTCCTTTAAGCTCCCAAACGGTGCCACTGCGGGCGAGTATACTGTTGTTGCAAATCTGCCGTTTGAATAAGAAGCACTTAAAGATAGCATAAAATTTGCATCACAGACGGACGTTTACGGTGCAATAGCACTGGTACAAAATTCAACAAATGAGAATGTAGAGGCAAATTTTGAAGCTGCAAGGAGCTTGCTTGATGTTGATTTTACACTCTTCGACGCACTTACACACAAGAAGGTTGTACTGATGCTGGTTGCACAGGAGGCTGACTGTGCAACGCTTTCGGCATTTGACACACTTTTCAATAGGTGCGTGCAGACGGTAAAAATCCTTGAGGACAATGATTTTGATGAAATAAAGGCAAATAAGGATACGTGGGGAATAGATACCGTAGGAAGCGGCAGCTTGTATGAAAAGTATGTTGCCCTGGAAAATGCGGCGGACAGAAAAGCAATAACCGATGACGTTCTTGCAAGGGGATTTGACACTGTAAACCACGCCCTTGCAGCATCAAACAATACCCTTGCAGAGGCATTCTTTGATGCAGTTACCGAAAGCTTTATACAGAAAGTAACAAACTACGCACAGATTTTCCCGTTTATGCAGGATATAAATGATGTTCTGGGACTTACATTGCCTGACTCAGAGCCTACCGATGCAATGATTTACCTTGCAGAAACGCTTGGAATTAATGATATTGACAGTGTTTCAACACTAAGGAGTAAGTATGCAGCTGCAATCCTTGCAAAGGGTGACGGCTCGGGCGGAGGCTCAGGCGGAGGCTCAGGCGGAGGCTCAGGCGGTGGAAGCAGCAGCGGCGGACTTTCAGGAGGAAGCGGCGGCGGAAAGACCGAGAATATAGGCGGAAGCTACGAAGTTTCAAACAATGAAGCCGCAGGTGCAACAACTCCGCAATGGGTTGAAGAGGAGAGATACCTTCGCGAAAGAAAGGTGTTTAACGACCTTGAAAGCGTATCGTGGGCGGAGGACAGTATCAGAGAGCTTTATAATCTCGGCATAATTTCAGGCAGAAGTGAGGGCGTATTTGCACCCAACGATTATGTTACGCGTGAAGAGGCTGCAAAGATGCTCATATTAATGGCAGGAATAGATACCACGGCATTAA
>JAFSBF010000184.1 GCA_017441965.1 Clostridia bacterium
GACCTTGACGGAACACTTACCCAACACAAGCAACCTTTATGTGAAGCTAACAAAAAGGCTTTAGATATATTATCTCAAAAGTATAAGCTTTTGATGGTTGGTGCAGGACAGGTTATGAGAATTTTTAACCAGTTGGGACAATATCCTATTGATATCATAGGCAACTACGGATTACAGTACGCTACGTATAATGACAAAACAAAAAGCATAGATATAGTGCGGGATTTGCAAATTCCTATTGACAGGGAATCAGTTGAAAAAAGAGTAACCTTGTTAAGAGAAAAGTACGGTTACATTGAATTTAAAGGCGACAATGTGGAGTTTCATCCGTCAGGATGTATCACATTACCGATTTTAGGAACAAAAGCTGAACTTGAAGAAAAGATTGCCTTTGACCCGGACAGAGTAAAGAGAAGAAAAATATATAATGATGTTGTGGAAACTTTTTCGGAATACACTGTTTTTGTAGGCGGGTCGTCATCTTTTGATATGGCACCGATGCCCTATAATAAGTATTATGCATTAGACATCTATTGTAAGCAGAACGATTTAAAACACGAAAACATCGTCTACATAGGTGATGATTACGGAATGGGTGGGAATGATGAGTCTGTGTATAAATCAAGTTTTCCGTATCTTACGATAGATGATTACAGGTGTTTTCCTGAAATTATTAAGCCTCTCTTGTAATTTAAAAATGACAGTCATTGAATATAGATGATTGTCATTTTTATTTTTTATGAAAAATGTATAGTGGTGGATTATTAACGGTTGCAAAAAGACAGATTGTGTGGTATACTAGATTTGCTATGCAAACTCAATGAGTTGGCTACGGCATCGAAAATGCACACTGATTTTATACTAATATTCAACTATATTTATTCGGAGGGATTTATATGCCGCTTGATGCGATTGCACTGGGTGCAATTGCCAATGAGCTTCAGAGTGAGCTTGAAGGCGCAAAAATTGAAAAAGTGCATCAGCCCGAGCGTGATGAAATCCTACTTGTTTTAAAAGGATATAAGGGGACAAAAAAGCTTGTTATAAGTGCGTCATCTGCTAATGCAAGGATGCATCTTATAACGGAAAGCAAGGAAAACCCCGCAGCTCCCCCGATGTTTTGTATGCTCCTTCGTAAGCATCTTACGGGCGGAAAAATATGCAGTATAAAAAGGCTCGGCTATGAGAGGGCAGTTGATATTGAAATCTCCTGCAGAAACGAGCTTGGCGACCTTACTGTGCGGCACATAATCTGTGAGGTTATGGGGCGCAACAGTAATATTATTTTCCTTGATGAAAACAGAAAAATAATTGACAGTGTAAAGCATATTGATTTAAGTGTAAGCTCACTGAGAAACATTCTGCCGGGACTTTTATATATGATGCCGCCTGACGGGGGAAGAATTAATCCGTCGGATGCATCAAGTGAGGATTTTTTAAATGTCCTTATAAATTCCCCTGAAGGACGTGAGGCGGAGAGGGCAATAACAGACGCAGTTATGGGGATAAGCCCCCTTCTTGCAGGGGAGTGTGTATTCCGTGCATGCGGCAGCAGAAAAATGCTTATTGGGGAGCTTTCCCATAGCGATATGGAAAGGATTTCCCATGAGCTTTCCCTGATGTTTGAAAATGCTGAAAACGGTGAATTTTCACCGTGCATTATATTTTCAGAGGATGGGGCAAAGGCGGCAGATTTTGCACCGTTTGAGATAAAGCAGTATGGTGCACTCAGAAAATGCAAAGAAGCCGAAAGTATGAACGATGCTGCGTGTGAATTTTATTTTATGCGTGATTTATATGCACGTATGACGGACAGAAGCAGCGCTATTACAAAGATTATTACAAACAACCTTAAAAGAGCACAAAGGAAGCTTGATGTTCTGCAATCTGAGCTTAAAGAGGCGGAAAACAGAGAACAGCTGAGGATTTGCGGTGACCTTATTACTGCAAATCTTTACCGTATGCAAAAAGGGGATAAGGCGTTAAAGGCGCAGAATTTTTATGACGAAAATAATGCGGAAATTGAAATTAAACTTGATGTAACCCTGTCACCCTCTCAAAACGCAAAAAAGTATTATACAAAATATAAAAAAGCGAAAAACACACAAATTTACGCAAGCGAGCAGATTAAAATAACAATTGACGAGATTGAGTATCTTGATTCTGTACTGTACAGTGTATCAAATGCACAAACTGTGGCGCAGCTTGGAGAAATAAAGGCGGAGCTTGCCTTGTACGGTTATATTAAAAGTGATACGGGCAAAAAGAAAAAGGATAAGCAGCCCGCAATGGGAAAACCGCTTGAATTTGAATATAACGGATATACAATTTACGTTGGCAGAAATAATGTTCAAAATGATTATCTTACCCTTAAAATGGGGCGCAGCCGTGATTTATGGCTGCATACGAAAAATATTCCCGGCTCGCACACTCTTGTAAAGTATATGGGTGAGGAATTTCCAAATGATGTAATTGAGGTGGCAGCACAGATTGCGGCTTTTTATTCCAAGGCAAAAAACTCGCCATACGCAGAGGTTGATTACTGTCCTGTGAGCCACGTGAAAAAGCCATCGGGTGCAAAGGCGGGTATGGTTATCTATGAGGGATACAACACCGCACGTGTCAAGCCTGACGGACAAAAAGCAGAAGAATTAAGGAAATGATATTATGCAAAAATATCTTAATAAAATAAATAGTCCTGCAGATTTAAAAAACCTCGGCAAGGAAGAAATTCCGGTGCTTTGCAGTGAAATAAGGGAGCTTCTTATAAACAGTGTTTCAAAAAGCGGCGGACACCTTGCGGGAAATTTAGGCGTTGTAGAGCTTACAATCGCACTGCACAGAGTTCTTGAGGCACCAAAGGATAAAATTATATGGGATGTAGGGCATCAGTCCTATGTGCATAAAATTCTCACAGGGAGAAAAGATGAGCTTGATACACTTCGCAAAATGGGAGGACTAAGCGGTTTTTGCAGTCCTGATGAAAGTGAATATGATACAACCTTTACAGGTCACGCATCCTCATCGCTTTCCGTTGCGGCAGGAATTGCGGCGGCAAGGGATATTTCAGGTGAGGATTATACGGTAGCTGCAGTTATAGGCGATGGCGCATTTACGGGCGGCCTTGCGTTTGAGGCACTTAACAATATCGGTAATCTTAAGCCAAAAATGCTGATTATCTTAAATGATAATGAGATGTCTATAGCGGAAAATGTAGGTGCTTTTTCGGCATTTTTATCAAGGGCGAGGACAAATCCAAGATATACTGCGTCAAAACGTAAAATAGTAGAGAAAATTAAAAATATGCCCGGCGGCGGTAAGAAATTGATGCAATCACTGCAGAATATAAAACGCCATATTAAATGGATGGTTACGCCAAACCTTCTTTTCGAGCAGTTCGGGGTTACGTATCTTGGTCCCGTTAACGGACATAGTGTAGAGGATATGGAGGATTTACTCAGACGTGCAATGACGCTTGATGAACCCGTTCTCATTCACGTTATTACGAAAAAGGGGAAGGGGTATTCCCCTGCGGAAAAAAGTCCGCAGATTTTTCACGGAGTAGGTCCGTTTGAAAAAAGTACGGGAGAGCTTGAAAAGAAAAGGGCATCTTTTTCCGATGCCTTTGGAAAAACGCTCTGCACTCTTTGTGAAAAAAACGATAAAGTAGTTGCCATAACGCCTGCAATGATCCCTGGAAGCGGACTTTTGGAATTTTCAAATAAATTTCCCGAAAGGCTCTATGATGTAGGTATAGCAGAGGGGCACGCAGTTACCTTTGCAGGAGGACTTGCAAGAGGGGGATTAATTCCCGTTACCGCTATATATTCCTCTTTTTTGCAAAGGGCTTACGATAACCTTATCTGTGATGTGGCACTTGCAAATTATCACGCCATTTTTGCAGTTGACAGGGCAGGGCTTGTCGCAGGTGACGGTGCTACACATCAGGGGATGTTTGATATTTCATATCTTACATCTATACCGAATATATCGCTTCTTTCTCCATCGTGCTACAGTGAGCTTGAAAAAATGCTTGACTATGCAGTAAATCAGCATAACGGCCCGATTGCCATAAGATACCCGAGAGGAAGAGAAAAAGCAGATATTGATAACGGTGATTTTATCCTTGGCCGTGCAAGCATAGTGCGTGAGGGTACAGCTGTTACCATTGCTGCTGAGGGGCAGAGTGTATATACGGCACTTTGCGTTGCAGAACTTTTAAAAGAAAAGGGTGTCAGTGCAGAAATTATTGATGTGCGCACCATAAAACCCATTGATTTTGATACTGTGTTTAAAAGCAGCAGAAAGACAGGTTATCTTTATACTCTTGAGGAAAATCTGCGCCGTGGTGGAATGGGTGAAATGCTTTCATCATATGCAAAGGAAAGCCTTGAGCCATTCAAGGTAAAAATAAAGGCGATAGAGGACACCTTTGTTCCTCACGGCTCTATAAATGAGCTTAATGAAAAATATGGATTTACGGCAGAGAAAATTGCCCTTGATATAGAAAGGATGCTTGCACAGTGAAAATCAGACTTGATGCATATTTAGTTGAAAACGGTCTTGTTTCAGGCAGGGACCTTGCAAAAAGCCTTATTATGGAGGGCAAGGTTTACGTTAATGACCAGAAAGCCGATAAAGCAGGGGAGCAGATAGGCGAAAAGGATAAGGTAGAGCTTAGGGGAGATACCCTTAAATATGTAAGCCGAGGCGGATTAAAGCTTGAAAAGGCGATAAACACATTCCCGATAAACCTTGACGGCACGGTCACGATGGATATAGGCGCATCTACGGGCGGATTTACAGATTGTATGCTCCAAAACGGTGCAAAGAAGGTTTTCTCGGTTGATGTAGGATACGGTCAGCTTGCGTGGAAGCTCAGGACGGATGAGCGTGTGGTTAATATGGAACGTACGAATATACGTTATGTAACGCCCGAAGATATCGGGGAGGAGCTTGATTTTGCATCAATTGACGTTGCGTTTATATCGCTTAAACTTGTGCTTCCCGTAGCAGAAAAGCTGCTTAAGGAAAACGGCGAACTGGTTGCCCTTATAAAACCGCAGTTTGAGGCAGGCCGTGAAAAGGTAGGCAAAAAAGGTGTTGTGCGTGACCCTGCCGTTCACCGTGAGGTTATATGTGAGGTTACGCAGTTTGCGCAGGAATGCGGATTTTGTGTGCTCGGGCTTGAATTTTCACCGATAAGAGGACCCGAGGGAAATATAGAATACCTTATGTATGCTAAAAAATGCAGTGAATTTGAAAAGAAAAATTTTGAGGAAGAGATTGCCGCCCTTGTGGACAAAAGCCATTTGGAGGCAAAATAAAGTGGTGAAGATATGCTTTTTACTATAGATAAAAATAAGAGCCTTGCTCTATTGCAGGCCGTAATGGCGTTTTTTCCGGTGCTGGCACCGTCGGTTTTGGAACTGTTTCCCGTGCATTCAGGCGTTTACGCACTGTTTATTGTTTTTACTTTAATTT
This sequence comes from Clostridia bacterium, assembly GCA_017441965.1. GTDB lineage: Bacteria > Bacillota > Clostridia > UMGS1883 > UMGS1883 > UMGS1883. The sequence continues at coordinate 5,485 of JAFSBF010000184.1, forward strand.
TTACGGTGCGGATAAAGAAAACGCAGAGGGTGTATTTTTCACCTGTACATCTGGTTTTACTTCCTTTTCTGGGGTATGTTATAATATCGTCTTTATGGGCAAAAAATAATGAGGGACATCTTCTGTATACTTTTATAATTATGACGGTAATTGTTTTTCTAAGTACCGCTATTGATTATTTTAAAGAAAGCAGTTCCGATAATATAAACCGCAGAATGATGTATTTACTTCTTTCATCAGGAACGTTGTGCGCAGTGATAAACATCGCTTACTGGTTTTTATACATACTTCCCGTAGGGGGAAAGAATACGTTTTCATTCGGAATGGGAACTAATGACTTTCTCGCTGTGTTTATGCTTTTTTGTATGATGTGCGCACTGGCTTTAATAAAGTCAAATTCACAAAAACGAAGAAGATTTATAATACTTGGATTTATAATAATGCTTTTTGTGTTTGTGATGTCAAAAAGCCTGATTGGTTTTATTGCGGCGATTTTAATATGTGTTATTACCATTTCCTCAAAGCAATCGGAAAAGATGTTTTTACCGGTTTCATTGATATCGGTTGCAGTTCTGGCAGGAATTAGTATAGCAGTTTCTACTGTTATGCCGTGGGGGGAGTTTACGGGAGATTTGTTTGACCTCTTTCTGAGCCGTCCTATGGGAAGTGGCGGAGGAGTAGTGGGTGCACAGACACTTTATGCTTCAAAAGCGTATGGGAAGGATATCTCTGCACCAATTTCTGCGCTTATCATTGCGCAGTCAGGAATTCTGGGCGCAGTGTGCACTGTAGCTATATATCTGCGCACGTTAATTCACTTTTTAAAGCTTAGAAATGAGAGTAGTCTGATATCACTTTTGGTGCTGACTTTAATGATGATTTTACCGTTTGGAAACAGCTACGCAGTGCTCTTTTTATGGCTTGGTCTTTTTGCATATAATGAACAGTCACTCTCAATGTGTATGGTAAGAAATTTTAAAAGCAGTTCTCTTGAAAAAACAGTGTATACACTGGCGGTGGTGACAACTGTTTGCGCACTTCTTTTTATGCAATGCTTTATGCGTGTGTGTGCCGATAAAAAATTTAATAATGAAGATTATATGTCAGCATACAGTATTTACAGAGCGGCTGCAGCGATAAATATTTCAGACAGTGAAAGCTGCCGTATGGCGGCAAAATCCCTTCGAAAGGGTGCAGAAATAAAAGCAATGCGTGATGAAGCTGTTGCGCTTATTGATAAGGCTATAAAAAGAGATGAAACCAATCTTGAGAACATAGTTGAAAAAGCACGTATTTATAGTGCGTGCGAGGAATACGATTTGTGTGCGCAGCAGTACAGAATTGCATCCCGCAGTGCAAAGGTAAATGAAAAATATAATCTCGCACTTTCCAAAACACTCTATAAAATAGTGCAGAAAAATCCAAAAGGAAGCAGTGAAACAAAGCGTGCATATGAAGAAATTCTCACTATTGCACAGGAAACTCAAAATCTTGATTACAGAAAAGAAATAAATGATATTGCCGATAAGGCACTTGTGTTTACAAAAGGGGAGCTTACGGATGAAGAAAATAATTAAAGATGCTCTGTTCTGGATGATACTCATTGTGATTGTAGGCGGTGCAGTATTTATAAATAAATATGAAAATACCAAAGAGGAAGAAAAAATAGTCGGTGTACACGTAAAAGGTGAAGTAAGTGCACCCGGCTATTACGAGCTCCCTTACGGCAGCAGGGTAAAGGATGCCGTAAGATACGCAGGGGGCGAAACTAAGGAAGCAGACCTTGCGGCGCTTAACCTTGCAATGAAACTTCGTGACGGAGAAGAGCTTATAATCGCTAAAAAGGGAGAAACGGTAGAGAGCGAGCAAGGCGGGAAAATTAATATTAATACCGCTGATGTATATAACTTGTGTAAGCTTGAGGGCATAGGTGAAAAGCTTGCAGGAAGAATTATTGCATACAGAGCGGCGAAAGGAAATTTTAAGACAATAAATGCTCTTAAAAAGGTTTCGGGAATAGGCGAAGAAAATTTTAATAAAATAAAGGACAAAATAACGGTATAAGGAAATAATCACCTCACAGACTGAATATACTCAATTTGTGAGGTGAATTTTTTTGGAAATTCCGTATCTGTTGAAACTGTCAGAAGGAAGAGAGCTTTTTTCGCCTTCTTTTGAAATAACTGAAAATGGAGAAATATCCACCGTCTGCATTAAAAACAAACGCAGCGCACTCCGAAAGCTTATCAAAAAGTCAAATACTGCAGGGTTTTTGATTGAATGTAAAAAAGAAAACGAAAAACTTTTTCAAAACAAAGTTAAAGAGTACACTGATTTTTCACCGGAGATTTTTTTTCCGGTGCTTGAAAAGATATTTCGTGAGTATATAAAAAAATACGGGGCAGAGCTTCCTCTTGGTGAAATATATGTAATTGCCCCACCTCTTCTTGCGTGCGAAATAATTTCTTTGCTATATCCGTATGCAAGGCTTTTTACAGTGATTTCACACCAGGAATATCAGGGGAAGATGTATGATGAAATTTATTTTAAGCACGGTACGCTGATACGCCAGATGGAAGTATTTAATAACGATGTAAGAGAGGATTGTGCCGCTGTTCGAATGTCGGGGGAGCGTGTGCCTCTATGGCTTAAATGTCCAATTCTTGATATGGGGTGCGAGCCCCAGGAGGGAGCACATAGCCTTATAATGAAGGATGTTTGTATAACAGACGATTTTTTGTTTGAAACAGAAAAAGAGTGGGGCGGCAATGCGGGCGCGGCGTTTTTTTCGCTGCTTGGAAAAAAACCTTCGGAAAATGCAAAGGTAAACATTGGCAAAAAAGCAGACAAAATTTTTTTACTTGACACAAATGCAATTTAATACTATAATAAAAGAAGTGTGATTACACTAGGAAAATGAAAAGAGGTTGTATAAAAATGGCAAAAAAGGTGTTGCTCACGGCAGAGGGCTTGAAAAAGCTTCAGGATGAGCTTGATAATCTTAAAAATGTCAGAAGAAAGGAAAATACTGCTGCACTCAAGGTTGCTAAATCTTTTGGTGACTTGTCCGAGAATAGCGAGTATGACGAAGCAAAGAATGAGCAGGCAGAGATAGAGGCAAGAATTGCTGAGATAGAAAATATGCTCAAGAATGCTGAAATAATTGATGAGGACGATATTGCAACAGATGTTGTTTCGGTTGGCGCCAAAATAAGCGTTAAGGACCTTGATGACGGGGAAGTGGCTGAGTATCTTATCGTAGGCTCAACAGAGGCTGACCCTATGAAGGGAAAAATTTCTGACGAGTCGCCTTTGGGAACTGCCCTTTTGGGACATAAGGAAGGCGAGAAGGTAGTTGTTGAAGCTCCGATGGGGAAGATGGAGTACGAAATTGTAAAAATTTCAAAGTAAATGTCGAAAGCTGCAGAATATCTGCAGCTTTCAAATTTTTTGATTAAAATACTGTAAACAATTTGTAAAATTGATGCCTGTTAGGTTGAAATAAAAATTTTTGGTTATATAATAATAGACATATTGCCTTAAGTGATTTAAAGAAAGGAACGATGCATATGAAAAAGAAAGTTTTGTCACTTTTTATCTGTATTGCAATTTTAATTTCGTTTTCAGGAAATGTGTTTGCACAGGATGAAGAGGTACATACGTCTTATACACTCAGCCTTGAGGATGCTATAAGAATGGCAACAGAGGACAGTCCTCAGTTTATAAGTGCAGATGTGAAAATTGAGGATGCCAAAAGGCAGCTTAAAGAGGCACAGAAGGATAAACGAAACTTTAAAGGCGTAATAAGACTTCCTGCCATGCTTTCAAGTGTTGCGCTCAAGCAGGGGTACTATGTGAAACAGGCGGAAATCGGGGTTAAAAGTGCCGAAATGGAAAAGGTACAGGCACAGAGTAAGGTTGCCTATGATGTCACGCAAAAGTATTACGGTGTAAAGCTTTCGGAGGCACTTTTAGAAAGTACGAGAAGCGGTTATCAGCTTGCTCTTGAAAATAAAAATACGATGGATACGCAGCTTTCACTCGGTCTTGTTTCCGAGCTTGATGTAAAAAATGCCGAGTACGCTGCAGCGCAGGCAAAGAATGCGTGTGATACATATGAAAGAAGTCTTGATATAGCAAAGAAAAGTCTTTTGATTTCGCTTTCCATTGATAATGAAAATGCTCAGCTTACCTTAACTGATGATATTGAGTATGAGGAGTTTTCTTCTGACCTTTCAGAGAATATTGCACGTGCTATGAATGAGAGGTACGATATTTATTCATTGAAAGCGGCATATGAGCAGGCGGTAAGCTACCGCAAAGTTACAGAGGTGCTTGGACTAAGCTCATCGGAGTATTCTGCCGCAAACAATAATGTTATACAGATGGAATATAACTATACAAATACTAAAAGGCTTATAGCTCTTTCAATAAACTCAAGCTATAATGCAATCCTTGATGCACACTCTGCGTTAAAGCTTGCCGAGCAAAGCGTAAGTATTAAAGAGCAGGAATATGATGTTGCCAAAATACAGTATTCATTGGGAATGATAACAAATACCCAGCTTACGGCGGCAATGAATGGTGTAACAAATGCACGTATCGAGCTTGAAAATGCAAAGCTTACATACAAGCTTGCCGTAAAGAAATACGGCTATGAAATTTCAATAGGTCTATAAGAGATAGGGAAAGGAACAGTAAAATGAAGAAAATAGCATCATCAGCACTTATACTTATTATGTTACTTACGCTGTCAGGCTGCGGTAAGGATAAAAAGACTTCTGCACCCGTGCAGGGAGATACAGCGGTAAATGTCTCTGTTTTTGAAACAAAAAAGAAGAATATTGAGGATACTGTTACATATACAGGTGAAATAAAGGCATCATCTGCGGCAAGCATCTCTGCAAAGGCAAGCGGTGTTGCAAAGGCAGTATATAAAGAAGTCGGTGATTTCGTAAGCGAGGGAGATATTCTCCTTATAATTGACGATACAGATTACCGCACACAGTACAATCAGGCAAGTGCTGCTTATGAGGCGGCACGTGCTCAGTATAACAGCGTGACAAACGGCGGTGCGCAGCAGACAAAGCTCCAGCTTGAGGCAACTCTTAATTCCGCTAAGATAGAGTATAACAATGCGAAAACCAATTACGAAAATCAAAAAGTTCTTTATGAAAACGGTGCCATCAGCAAAAGTGCATATGACGCCGCAGTTACCCGTTATGATAATGCACAGATAAATTTTAATACTGCACAAAGCAACTATGACCTTACAATCGGTGTAGTGCTTGAGGAAAATAAGACAAGTGCAAAGGCGAGCCTTAACAGTGCAAAGGTAGCACTTGAGGCGGCATCAAATGCCCTCGAAAACACTGTGGTAAGGGCACCCATTTCAGGATACATAGCAGGCAGAAATGCGAATAAAGGGCAGATGGTTGCGCAGGGTGTTGAGATTTTCTCCATAAAAGCAACGGAGCTTGTAGAGGCGAAAATTAATGTTACCGAGGCTGTTATTTCAAAAATTTCTCTGGGAACAAAGGCAACTATAGGTGTTAAGGCAGCAAATGCAGAAAATATTGAGGGCAGTGTAAGTAATCTCAGCCCCACAAAAAATGCACAGACGGGAATGTATCAGGTAGGAATTACCATAGATAACTTTGACGGAATTCTTAAGGACGGTATGTTTGCCGATGTAACTCTTGCCCTCAGCGAAAGTGAGGACGCCATTGTTGTTCCTTCGGAAGCTGTTTTAGAGGATGAGGACGGTAAAAAGTACGTTTATGTTGCAGATGAAAATACTGCAAAAAGGACAGATATAGAAACGGGCATAATCACTGACGAATATACGCAGATTGTAAAAGGCGTTAAAGAGGGAGATAAAGTGGTTGTTTCAGGTCAGGACTACCTGTCTGAAAAGAATAACAAAATCAAAGTTGTAAAGTAAGGGGCGAATAACAGTGAAATTACATGAACTATCGGTAAAAAGACCGATTGCCGTTACAATGGCAGTGCTGATATTTGTCGTTATAGGTGTTTATTCGCTTTCTATGCTTCCTATTGATGCAATGCCTGAAATGGACCTTAAGATGGCTGTAGTAATGACAACTTATCAGAACGTAGGCTCGGAAGAAATCGAAAATCTTATAACAGAGCCAATAGAAGAGGCGATAGCCTCCGTCTCGGGACTTGATACAATGCAGAGCCAGTCGATGGAGGGAATGAGCGTCGTTATGGTGCAGTTTACAAACACCACCGATATTGACGAGGCTGTCAGCACCATTGAGAATAATATTGATATGATTTCAATGATGCTTCCCGAGGATGCGAGTGAGCCTACCGTATTAAAGCTTGATATGAATTCAATGGCATCAATGATGATGTCTGTATCATACGAGGGATATGACCTTATCCAGACAAAGCAGTTTATTGAGGATAATGTTGAGCATAAGCTTAAATCGGCGGGCGGTGTAGCCTCTGTTAACATAAGCGGCGGACGTGACAGACTTATTGAAATAGAGGTTGACCCTGACAAAATGCAGGGTTACAATATGTCATTTACTGATATTGTAGGTGCAATATCAGGACAGAATAATAATCTTCCTGCAGGAAATACAGAGTTTAGTAAAAAGGATTTGTCCGTACGTATGATGGGCGAATTTGAAAAGCTTTCCGAAATCGGTCTTGTTCCGCTGACAACAGCGCAGGGACAGGTAATATATATAAAGGATATTGCTGATGTAAAAGAAGCATATTCTGACGAATCTACATATTCACGCATAAATGGTGAAAACTCCATTTCAATTTCAATCAGCAGTGAATCAGATGCAAATACCGTTGATGTTGTAAACGGTGTTAAAAAGGCACTCGAAGAGATTAAGGCGGAGCATCCCAAATTTAATTACAATATAACGATGGAACAGGCAAGCTACATAGAGGAGTCAATTGCCTCCGTTGCAGAAAGTGCGCTTATAGGCGGAATTCTTGCAATAATCATTTTGTTTTTGTTCCTCGGCAATGCGAAAAATGCGCTCGTAATCGGTGTATCAATGCCGGTGTCGGTTATTACAACCTTTATAGGTCTGTTTATGTCGGGAATGACACTTAACATAGTATCACTCGGCGGTCTGGCGCTTGGTGTCGGTATGCTGGTTGATAATGCGGTAGTTGTTCTTGAAAACATTTTCAGGCGCAGAAAAACATACGGTGATGATGCAAAGACAGGTGCTATGAAGGGAACGGCAGAGGTTATCGGTGCAGTTGTTGCATCTGTGCTTACAA
>JAFSBF010000185.1 GCA_017441965.1 Clostridia bacterium
ATTACACTGCCGTTACTTCCCAGTACGTTACCAAATCTAACTGCCGCATAAACAGTTTTTGAGCCATTTTCTTTCTGTTTAAGGGCAAACTGCTGCATAACCATTTCCGCAATACGCTTACTTGTACCCATAATATTTGTGGGATTAACTGCTTTATCCGTTGAAATCAGTACAAAACGCTCTGCACCAAATCTTTCGCACGCTGACGCAACGTTATATGTACCGAAAACATTATTCTTTATAGCCTCATTTGGGCTATCCTCCATAAGCGGTACGTGCTTATGCGCCGCAGCATGGAAAACTACCCTCGGCTTATATTTTTCAAATACCTCATCAAGTCTTGCACTGTCACGGACAGAGCCGATAAGAACTTCTAATTTAAGCTCAGGATATTTTTTTCTAAGCTCAAGCTGAAGCTCATACGCATTATTTTCATATATGTCAAAAATGATAAGACGGCTGGGGTTATATTTTGCAATCTGTCTGCAAAGCTCACTTCCTATACTTCCGCCTCCACCCGTTACCATAACGGTTTTCCCTTCGATATATCCGAAAATATCTCTGCCGTCAATAATCTCCTCGCTTCTTCCAAGAAGGTCCTGCGGTGTAACCTTACGGATTTGTGTCACACTTGCCTGTCCGCTTACAAGCTCAAAAAGCGACGGAACGGTAGATGTTTTAAGTCCCGTTTCACGGCATATTTTAAGAATGTCATTATATTCTTTATTTTTTACAGAGGGAATGGCTATTATAATTTCCTGAACCTTATGTTCCTTTGCCGCAGATATAATCTTATCCCTGCCACCTACAATCGGCACCTCGGAAATAATCATACCGTGCTTAGCCTCATCATCATCAATTGCAACAACGGGGTACATAAGCGCATCCTTGCGCATACTCCTTATTAGTGCGGAGCCCGTATCGCCCGCACCTACAATCATAACACGTGTTTTCTTAGCGTTTTCTTTTCTGTTTTTTAAGCGGTATTGATATGTTCTGAAAATTCTGCCCCCAAAGCGTTCAATACTGTAACCGATTATACATATTATCGCAATAATCGCATAGTCTGAAAACGCAAACAACGTTTCATTAAGAACAAGAATTCTGGAAAGTGCGTATGAAAGCATCGTTGCACCGAAGATGGCAATATACATCAGCATATATTCCATAACATCGGCATATCGCCACGACGTTGCATACACACCTGCAAGTCCGAGAGTTGACGGAATTACAAGACAAAGTATTATAATTTCCCTGTACTGCCCAAGGTAGAGAGAGAGAATATTCATTGCCACAGAATTAAGCCGCAGTGCCGTTGCAAGCCACACTGAGCCGAGAATAATTATAATATCAAGAATAAGCATCAGAATAATACGATGCATATTATTAATTGAAACTGTAGTAGAATAACGCTTTGAAAACATATTCGCTATCTCCATTTCTAAAAAAACATCACTATTTATTATTTTACCGCAATTACCTTAAATTGTCAAGATGCGAAAACGCCCTCTTAAAGAGAGCGTTTTTCATCAATTTATATTCTCATTGTTACGCCAATATCAGTGAGATTTGAAATAATTTTATCAATATGCTGCTGAATTTCATCCATTGACAAAGTTCTTTCGGGCGAGGAGAATGAAAACCTTAAGGTTATTGACATTTCACCGTCAAGCTCATACGTATCTACAAGTGTAACCGCATCAAGCTCTGCTATATTTTCCTTTCTCCAGCCTTCTGATATTTCATCGTACTTTTTCCCATTTGTAACGAGCGACAAATCGTAATCAACACCGGGGAATTTTGAAGGCTCATTAAAGCCAAGCTGCGTTACCTGTGCCTTTTCAAAATCATCCATATCAACTTCAATACATACAACGGATGCCGCCTTATCAATCTTTTTAAGATTAGACGGGTGAAGGGTGCAGATTTCGCCCACCTTTTCACCGCCGATCAGAATTTCGGATGTGTTCTTCGGATGCTGCCAGCTATGTGCAGGAGTAATTCTGCTAAACGAAGGCGCAGTGTGACGAAGCTGGTCGCATATATAGCGTACAATCTCAACCGCCTTGAAATAAAGCTCCTTTTCACTCTTTGTCTTGTCAAAAAGAACTACGCCCAAAGTACGTCTTTCATTACAGGTGTTTTCAGCAGTTACTCCCTTAACTACTCTGCCGATTTCAAAAAGGCCGAATGAGGGTGCATACTGTCTGTTTTCATACGCAAAGGTAAGAAGTGTGGGAAGCATTGAATTTCTGAGAGTGCCGTTTTCAGGTGTTGCAATGTTTAAAATGCTTACATTCGGCTCCACCTCTATGCCGAGCTTTTTGTACTTTGTACCGTCGCACCAGATGTAGGAATGAACCTCGTTCATCATATAACGCTGAACAAGAATATCCTTTATCCAGTCGCTGTCACGGTGAAGCACAGTTGCCCTTACAGGTGTAAGCGCACTCTTTGTTGTAGTAATTTCAAAGTTATCATAACCGTAAATACGTGTTATTTCCTCAATAACGTCTGCCTTTATGGTAACGTCCTTTGTCGCTCTCCAGCTTGGAACTGTAACGCCAAACTCTCCGTTTTCAAGTGTTGCATTAAAGCCTAAAAGGTTAAGTGTGGAAAGTATCTGCTCATCAGGAATATCTATTCCCGTATATTTATCAACATATGCCTTGTCAAAGGAAAGCTTTATTTCGGGATAATGCTTCACATATTCATCTGTAATCTGTGAAGAAACCTTTGCACCCGGGTCAATTTCCAGAAGAAGATTTAAAAATCTCTTTATAGCAGTAATCGTAATTTCAGGGTCAAGTGTTTTTTCGTACCGCATACTTGCATCGGTACGAAGCCCAAGCCTTGACGAGGATTTACGCACACTGACACCGTCAAAGTTTGCACTTTCAAGCACAACAGAGGTTGTTCCGTCAATAATTTCAGAATCAAGACCTCCCATAATACCTGCAATTGCAACGGGGGTATCGTTATTATATATAAGAAGTGTTTCCGTATCTATATCACGCTCGGCTCCATCAAGTGTCGTAAACTTCATTTCACCATCAGGTGTTCCAACCTTGATTGAGTCAATCCTTCTTGCATCAAATGCGTGTGTTGGCTGACCAAGCTCCAGCATAATGTAGTTTGTAAGGTCAGCAAGTAAGTTTATTCCACGCATACCGCAGTAGTAAAGGCGGATACGCATATTAACGGGGCTTACACTTTCCTTTATATCAGAAACCCGGAGGCAGGAATATCTGTAAACGAGGTCCTCCCTTGTAACCTTAACGGGGATTTTTTCATCTCCGTCATATACAGGCTCTGTAAGAGAAAGCGGCTTAAGCGCCTTCTTCGTAAGTGCCGCAAACTCACGCGCAATACCGTAATGCCCCCAAAGGTCAGGACGGTTTGTAAGTGATTTATTATCAACCTCAAAAACAATATCGTCAATATCAAAAATCTCTTTAAGGTCAGTACCGTTTTCAAGCGACGGATCAAGCACCATAATACCACTGTTTTCGTCACTGATGCCAAGCTCTGCCTCAGAGCAACACATACCCTCTGACATATAGCCTGCAACCTCACGCTTTGCTATCAGGAGTCCGGGAACACTTCCCCCTACCTTTGCAAAAGCGACCTTAAGACCGAGCGCTGCATTGGGTGCGCCGCACACACAGTCATATATTCTGTCTCCGCCGTCTACCTTCAATATATGAAGCTTTTTGGAATTGGGATGCGCCTCAAAAGAAACGATTTCACCGACAACTACATCCTTAACTTCCTTACCTTTTATATAAATATCCTCAACCTCTGCGGTGGAAAGGGTAAACTTCATTATAAGCTTTTCGATATCCTCACCTGAAAGGTCAACATATTCCTTTATCCAATTCATTGAAACAAGCATCGTAGTCCCCCCTTACTCATTCTTGAACTGCGAAAGCGATTTAAGACTTCCGCTGTTAAACATTCTGATATCCTTAACACCATACTTCATCATAGCAAGTCTTGTAAGACCGAGACCGAATGCAAAGCCCGTATATTCCTCGGGGTCAATTCCGCCGTGACGAAGTACATTGGGATGAATCATACCACAGGGACAAAGCTCGAGCCAGCCTGAATTTTTGCAGGAGGGACATCCGTCACCGCCACAGATAAGGCATTTTATATCAAGCTCAAATCCCGGCTCCACAAACGGGAAAAATCCGGGGCGAAGACGTACCGTTACATCCTTCTGGAAAACCTCTGAAAGCATTGTTTTCATAAAATAAATAAGGTTTGATATTGATATATCCTTATCAATCATAATACCCTCCATCTGGAAGAAGGTATTTTCGTGGCTGGCATCCGTAGATTCATTACGGAAGCATCTGCCGGGGAAAATCGCACGAAGCGGTGCGCCGTACTTTTTCATAATGGCATTTTGTGCCGCAGATGTATGTGTCTTAAGAAGCTGATTTTCGGTACTCAGATAATACGTATCCTGCATATCACGTGCAGGATGATGCTTTGGAATGTTGAGCGCCTCAAAGCAGTGGTAGTCATCAACAATCTCTGAATAATCCTCGATAGAAAATCCCATACTTGCAAAAATGCGTTCAAGGTCACGTGATACAAGTGTAATCGGGTGATATGAACCCGTCTGTATATCATATGGAAGCGATTCATCATACTGCTCCGCACTGTCTATAATTTTTTGCTGCTCTTCCTTTATAAGTGCATCCTTTTTTTCGGAAATTGTCTGTTCAATCTCCTGCTTCAGGACGTTGACAACACGACCGAACTCCTTTTTTTCTTCATTGGGAACATTTTTAAGCTCACCCATAAGTGCGGCAATATGTCCCTTTTTACCCAAAAACTCAACCCTTAACTCCTCCACATTGTCAGAAGTTGTAACCGAGCTGATTTTTGCGTCAAACAGATTTTTAATTTCAGTTACCTTACTGTTCACAGTAAAACCTCCTTAATTATATGTAAATAGTTTAAAAACAAAAATACCCCCATCC
>JAFSBF010000186.1 GCA_017441965.1 Clostridia bacterium
TATGTCTTTTTATAGACAAAGAAAATAAACATACCGATGCAGAATGCCAACACCAGAGCCAGCAGCATATCAAGAATGCTCACGCTTGCGATGTTCTCAAGAAATGAGGACTTAAAGATGTCTTCGAAATTCATTTGTTGTTTACTCCTTATATTTTAGAATTTTATCAGCCGTAGATACGGCAGACAGCATATTTTGAAAAAGCTCCCGTGCGGCAGCTGTCAAGCTGCACTGCATCACGGATAACCGACGGCAGAAACTCGTCCCACTTGACCTCAAGTATAATGGGCGAATCGCCTGCCGGAATCATAGCGCAGTCGGGATTGAGAAAGTCGGTGCAGCCCAGACCTGTGCGAATATCGTAATCCAGCGTTACTCGCACATTTCCCGGAGCGTAGATAAACGGCTCACGGATATAGTCAACAGTTGTCTTGGGGGCAAGCTGCTGTGTTCTCATCTTTGAATACAGCTCCTGCACAAGCGGTCGGTCGCTGTTCATCATCCAGTCAAGCTTACCGTCAACTATCATCTGCGCCTCCTGTGCTGTAAGGTCGGCTGATTGCTTATTGCCGAGTCCGTTACGCTTACTTTTCTTCTCAAGATGAATGACCGATGTATCAAGGTTATAGTAACGAATACGGAACTTCTCACGACAGTTCACACCGTCAATCTTTTCACGCAGCGCCATGTCGGTTGGTGTATCAAAATACAGACTGCGTATATGATATCTGCCGTTTATGGCGTGTTCATCAGACATGCACACCGCACGCAGCCTCTGGCGCAGAATCAGCATATCTGCATAGGTTATCTCGTGCTTGAGTTCGTGGCGGTAAATCAAGTCCATCACTCCTTTGCTTTTATTTTTTTGCCTTTGATTACAGCAAAATCAGGCTTTGTGCCCAACGATGATAATTCTATCAGTCAAAGCTGAATCAATGCTGAAAAAATGCCGCCATAAAAGTGAATTTACTGTGAAAATTCGGTTTTCAGGTTCATTTAAGCCTTGTGAGGTATTATAATTATGATAATGTTTGCTGGGTGGTAGTGAATATGAAGATACTTATTATAGAAGATGAACGCCTGCTTGCCGAGTCGCTCAAAGAGCTGCTGGAGAAGAAGGGGTTTGAGGTGGAACTGGTATTTGACGGCGAAGCAGGGCGTGATTATGCCGAAACCGGCATTTATGACCTGCTTATACTTGATGTTATGATGCCGAAAATGGACGGTTACGAGGTAGCGAAAAAAGTGCGTGCAAGCCGCTGCACTACACCAATTCTCATGCTGACAGCAAAATCCGCAGTCGAAGACAGAATTTACGGGCTCAACTGCGGGGCGGAGTATTATCTGACCAAGCCCTTTGACAGCCGTGAGCTGCTCGCCTGCATAAACGCACTTCTGCGCCGTCAGGGCGGTCAGGTGGACGAGCTTGTTTACGGCAACACAGCGCTTGACCTCGGGTCATGTATGCTTGTATGCAGCGGCAAAAGCGTACGTCTGTCGGCCAAAGAGTTTGATGTAATGCGCTATCTGATGCAGTCACAGGAACGTGTTCTTTCAAAGGAAACCATTCTTGCCAAAGTGTGGGGATTTGATTCAAACGCTGTCGAGAATCACGTTGAGGTGTACATCGGCTTTCTGCGCAAGAAGCTGCAGAGTATCGGCTCGAATGTGCAGATAGTATCCATTCGCCGGCTCGGCTATCATCTGGAGGTGGAGGAGTAATGCTGAAGCAGCTTCGAATAAAATTCGTGTGCATTACTATGCTTATAATAACTGTAATGATAGGCATAATTATGGGGCTTGTGATACATTTCACCGCAGAAAACATGGAAACACAGAGCGTACAGCTTATGCGCACGGTTGCGCTTTCGCCGCCGCAGCCGGATATACCGGGCGGATTTACAGTGCAGTCACCAATAAGCTACTGCACTGTATATACAGGGAGATATGGCGAAGTAATCAGGGTAGGCGGCAATTATGATATTTCGGAAAACGAAAGCTTCGGCCAGATTGTGCTGACAGCATTTGCCTCAGAAGATGACAGCGGAACGATAAAGGAACACGGACTGCGGTTTATGCGTATGCCGCAGCCCAATGGCTTTGCTTTTATCTTTGCCGACATATCCTTTGAGCAGAGTATGATGAGCAATCTTGTGCGCAACTGCATACTGATTGGTCTTGCCAGCCTTGTGGCATTGTTCTTTGTCAGTGTACTTTTGGCCCGATGGGCAATCAAGCCGGTGGAGCAGGCTTGGAAACAGCAACGGCAGTTTGTTTCCGATGCTTCACACGAGCTGAAAACACCGCTGACGGTCATATCAACAAATGCCGAGCTGCTGCAATCAGAAAGTGACAGCAAGGCTGATGTGTCACGTCTGTCGCAGAATATTCAGACTATGACCCGGCAGATGCGCAGTCTTGTGGAGGGAATGCTCGACCTTGCACGCATAGATAACGGAACGGTTCGCACAACATTCACGAGCATTGATATGAGCGAGCTTGTGCGTGATACTGTTCTTCCCTTTGAGGCGGTGTTCTTTGAGCGTCAGCTGCTTCTCGACTGTCAGATTGAAGACGGTATTTTTCTCACAGGAAGCCGGCAGCATCTTGCTCGGCTCGTTGAGATATTTCTTGATAATGCACAGAAATATTCCTATCCCGACACGCAGGTTACGGTTTCGCTTAAGAGGACAGGACGGGCACAATGCCTGCTGTCGGTGTCAAACTACGGCGATGAAATAGGCACAGAGGATTTGAAAAACATATTCAAGCGCTTCTATCGTGCCGACAAAGCCCGCACCAGAGACGGCAGCTATGGTCTGGGACTTTCCATTGCCGAGGGCATCGTGAATGACCATCGAGGTGAGATATGGGCAGAGAGCGCCGATGGAGTTAATACTTTCTTTGTAAAGCTGGCAGTGAATACCCATAATTAATAATCCACAGCGATTGTACCGGCTCAAAGAGCACAGAATGATAAAAAATCAGGTTTTAACAGCTGAAAGATAAACAGAAAAAGCAAATTTTAGGGAGACTAAATGATGGATATAATCATTAATGCTGTTTTTCAAAAACTTTATGTTCAAACACTATTGACTGTAGTAACGCACTCCGCTTATAATATTGGAGATGGATGTTGCTCTATTATGAAATCGGATAAAACCGAATATCGCATTTAGGCTAAATTTCCGCAGCCTCCATCGTAACTGATGGGGGCTGCTTTTTTTATATGTGTACCCCTATATTTTTCAAAATCTTTTCTGTTCCAATAGTTGTGTCCATACCGTAGATTCATCATTGGTACAATCCCACGCAAGCCTTCCAACCCAAAGATTTACTCACACAAAACTCCTATATTTCCGCTTAGTTATCAGTGTTTATGCGATTTTGACCGAACGCAGATAGATTTACGCACATAAATAATCGCCAGAGAATGCATCGGAAAAATGATGGTGTTAAATGGGTGGTAATGGTGTTGAGGTGTACTTGAATTTCTTTGATGGGGTATTGGGTTGGAGGATGTCTGAGTTTGTACTGAAGTGGGATATGGGGGTGTGTACTGACACATAGTATAATTTCAAATTAGCAAAATCGGCAGTGCTTTCGGCATTTCAGCACCACGTAGAACGCAAAATTGGCATAATTTTGCCGTTTTCATTGCCGATTTTACTAAAATCAGCAATCGTAAGGTCAAAATCGGCATTTTCGGAGTCAAAATCGGCAAATCTCCGTCAGTGCTTGAATATAGGAGGTACATTATGAGAAACAGTAACAACAAATCACGCTGCGAGAAGATTTCTCTCAGCAAGTGTCCAAGCGTATGCCGCACTTACAGTGACCTGCAGCTGGCATACGCAAGGCAATTGCAGGCAGATGATAACATCGCCCAATTTCGGTGCAATGTTCCGTTGGAAAATTTCGAGCTTACCGATGGCTCGTACACAACAGATTTCGTCTGCACTACGATTACCGGCGAGGTCATGGTGAGGGAATGCATCAAAAAGACTCTCATTGAGCGTCCGAAAACTATCAGGATGCTGGATGCCAGTAGAGAGTATTGGGCTGAGCGTGGCGTTACTGATTGGGGGCTGGTCATCGATGCCTGATTATCGGAAAAACCAGCTCCTGCGGTACGGCGACCGTATCATTCGTATAATTACTTTCGATACAGACGTACTTATCATCGATTGCCTGAAAAGAACAATGCCGCAGTGGATGCCGGCATCGGAGTTGCAGGATTGGG
The DNA here is from genome assembly GCA_017441965.1 of Clostridia bacterium. GTDB lineage: Bacteria > Bacillota > Clostridia > UMGS1883 > UMGS1883 > UMGS1883. Next base: position 4,244 of record JAFSBF010000186.1, read on the forward strand.
TACTCTGTGATGAATCTGTCCTTCCCTCACCGAAGGTATCTATCTGCAATTTGGTGGATTTGACTCCCGAACAGCAAAAAGTCATGCACGAAAGATACACACTTATAGCCCCGGTGCTTCCATTTATACACAAGGAATTCCAACGGTCGGCAATGATTGCACAGATGGCAGAGCTGAATCGAGTGAGCAAGCAGACCATTAGAAAGTACCTGTGCTTGTACCTTGCTTATCAGCGTATTGAGGTGCTTGCACCAGCAATCCAAAAGAAGGAACGGGAGCTTACATATGATGAAAAGAATTTCCGATGGGCACTCAATAAGTTTTACTATACCCAAAGGAAGCATAGCCTCCCCACGGCATATAGCCTGATGCTGCAGCAGAGGTACACAGATGCTGACGGACAACTGCTGCCCGACTATCCGCCTTTTCATCGGTTCAAATATTATTACCAGCGGCATCGCAACACGCAGACTAAGTTGATAGCAAGAGAAGGCAAGTCTGCCTATCGGCGCAATGCACGACCGTTGTTAGGGACAGTCCATGATTTTGCTCCTGCTGTTGGAACCGCAATGCTTGATTCCACCATTCTGGATATATACCTTGTGAATGAGGCTGGACAGCTTGTAGGTCGGCCTATTTTGACCTTGTGCGTTGATGCATACAGCAGCCTAATCTGCGGGTATCACCTGTCATGGGAAGGTGGGGTCTATTCACTTCAGAAGCTAATGTACAATGTGGCCACAGACAAGGTTTGCTGGTGTCAGCGATTCGGTATTACCATCGCTCATAATGAATGGCCAGTAAATTCTCTGCCTGGGGTTCTCGTTACTGACAAAGGCAAGGAATATGTGGGGAGTACGTTTGAACAGCTTACGGAGTTGGGTGTTCGGATGGTAAACCTGCCTCCGTATCGTCCTGAACTCAAGGGCATCGTGGAGCATGCTTTTTTCATGATACAGAATACCTTTAAACCACAGCTCAAAGGTAAAGGGGCTATCGAGCCGGATTTTCAAGAGCGAGGCGGACATGATTACCGTAAAGATGCCTGCCTGACAATGGACGACTTTGAGAAAATCCTGCTCCGCTGCATCATCTACTACAATAACAGTCGTTTGCTGGGCGAGCAAATTCTGTCAAAGGAAATGATTGCCGCCGGTGTGAAGCCTACTGCAAACGCAGTGTGGCAGTGGTCTTGCGCACAAGCTGGGGCGAATCTGATTTCGGTTGATGAAGAACGGCTGAGGATGACACTGCTTCCAAGAACCGAAGGGAAGTTCACACGCCGTGGGTTGGTTGTTCACAAACAGCGCTACCGACACTGCAAAGGAAAATTTGCCGAGCGATACCTGAATGGGGGAAAGGCGGTAGTTGCCTACGACCCCGATGACATAAGCTTTGTTTATTTGGTCGAGTCCGGTTTATACACAAAGTTCGAGCTGATACTCAAGATATACGATAACCTCTCCTTGGAAGAGTCGATGGAGCTGCAAGCACAGCAGCAGGCAGCTAAAAAGAGTGCTCAGTCTCAAAAAGAACAAGCACTCATTGACCTCGTTTCCAGCATTGAAACCATAGCCAGCACCCGTGAGCGTACTGGTGAGGTCAACCTCAAAAGCATTCGCCAGACCCACAAAACGGAAAAACAACGGAGGAGGTCTACGCAATGACTGATATTCTGAAGTTAATTCCCCCTATGCTCACCGGTGCCGAGCTGCACAAGGCTCTTGAGGTGAATCCAGAATATGACCCTAATATCCGCTATTCTTCTGCGGCAGAGCGATTGATGAAACTGAATGTATTATATGATGTATATTACCCCTTCAGCATGAGCTCTACAATTTACAGCAAAATGTATCTCTCAACGCTTCGCTCGCTACAGAAGAAAACGGGTAAGCTTGCTGTGCAGCAGCGGAATTCAAATCATTTTGGTAATGGTCAATCGTATTTCGGCATATGCAATGCCGACAGCTTTACTATTACAGGTGCGTCTGGTATAGGGAAATCCACCGCAATCAGTAGAGCTATCTCTCTCATGAGCGGAGATAACGTAATTACGAAGACATCACCTTATTGTAAGCTGCTGCCGGTGCTGGTTATACAATGCCCATGGGACAGCAGCGTTAAGGGGTTATTCCTGTCCATATTAAAAGCAATCGACGAGGCATTGGATACCTCATTCTATCCAAACGCATCAAAAAGCAGGGTTACAACAGACCTATTGATTGGGATGGTCAGCAATGCCTGTCTGAATCATATCGGACTTTTAATTGTTGATGAGATTCAGAACGTAGTAAAATCCCGACAAGGCAGCGCACTGATTGGAAGCCTTATTCAGCTTATCAACAGCAGCGGCATTTCTATCTGTATGGTAGGCACTCCGGAATGTATTCCGTTCTTCGAGCAGGATTATAAGCTCGCCCGGCGCTCTCTTGGTATCCATATCAGAGAAATCCCCTTCGATGCCGATTTTGCCGGCTTCTGTGCAACGCTATATCAATACCGATATGTATCTGGGGATATGGTTCTAACAGATGGCATTATCAAATGGCTATATGACCACAGCGGTGGTGGAACTGCGAATGTGGTGAGCCTTATACATGATTCTCAAGAGATTGCCATTTTGGATGGCAGCGAAACGGTCACACTCAAAATCCTCAACCAAGCTTATTCGCAGCGTCTTGGAATGTTGCATGGTCATATCGACCTTGAACGAGTTAAGATGGCGGCCAAGCGGGAGTCAGCGATGGATTTGCCGATAGTTGCCGAACGGACACAATCATTTGAGAAGGGATTGTTGGCACAGACGGCTGCA
>JAFSBF010000187.1 GCA_017441965.1 Clostridia bacterium
AAGGTTTTCCCCTATAACATCAGCTATGGGACTGATTTCGCCCTTTAAAAGACCAAGTCCCTCATATTCTCCGTATTCATAGCTTTTCTCAAATAAAAGCTGCATACCGAGGCATATTCCAAGTATCGGCTTTCCCCTTTTTGCTTCTTCAATAATTATCTTATCAAGACCGCTCTCTGAAAGCTTCCTCTTTGCGTCACGAAAAGCCCCTACCCCCGGCAGAATTATCCTATCTGCGTTTTTAATGACCTCCGCATCACTTGTTACAACGCTCTGTACACCGATAACATCAAGTGAGCTTTTAATGGAAAACAGATTTCCTACACCGTATTCAGTAATTGCTATCATAAAACACCTTTAGTAGACGGAATTTCGTCCTTTACCTCCGCATCAATTTTAACACTGCCTCTTACGCATCGTGCAACCGCCTTGAATGCGCCCTCTATAATATGGTGCGAATTTTTACCGGCAAGCTTCCTTATGTGAAGTGTTATTCCTGCATTATTTGCAAATGCACGGAAAAACTCCTCTGCAAGCTCTGTATCAAAATCGCCTACCTTTTCGGCAGGAATATCCATATCAAAGCATAACATTCCCCTGCCGCTTATATCCATTGCTGCAAGGATTAATGCCTCATCCATAGGAAGAATTATATCGCTGTAGCGTGAAATTCCCCTTTTATCGCCGAGAGCATTTTTAAGTGCTTCACCCAGTGCGATACCGATATCCTCTGTCGTGTGGTGATAATCCACATATGTATCACCCTGACAAAGCACGCTGAGGGTTATATTTGCGTGCTTTGCAAAAAGCGTCAGCATATGGTCAAGGAAGCCGCATCCGCTTTTTATAACGCCCTGCTCGCATACGTCAAGGCAGATATTAACCTTTATATCTGTTTCGCCTGTTTTTCTGTTTACGGTAGAATTTCTCATATTACTTTCCCTCCGTGATTTTTTTGAGAGTATCTATAAGTATCTGCATATCTTCTAAGGTACCGATTGTAATTCTGTTATAATCACAAATTTCCTTTTTATCAAAATGACGTACAAGAATTCCCTCTTCACGTAATTTCTGATAAATTTCACTTCCTGAAATTTTGTTATGCTTTGCAAAAAGGAAGTTTGTGGTTGATTTTGTAAGAGTAAAGCCCATTTTTTCAAGCTCTGCTGCCGTATATTCCCTCGTTTTAATTATTTCACGGCAGTTTCTCTTTGTATATTCCTCATCCTCCATAGCACCGATACCTGCCGCCATAGTCATTTTATTTATGTTATAAGGGTTTGTCGAATATTTTATTGTGTTTAAATCTGCTATAAGCTCCCTACATCCCACACCGAAGCCGAGGCGTGCCCCCGCCATGGAGCGTGATTTTGAAAAGGTCTGCGTTACAAGCAGATTATCGTATTTATTAACAAGGGAAACGGCACTCTCGTTACCAAAGTCCACATATGCCTCATCAATTACAACAATATTATCGGGGTTTGATTTTACTATCCTTTCAATTTCAGAAAGTGCAAGCGCAATTCCCGTTGGTGCGTTGGGGTTGGCAATAAAAATATTTTTGTTAATGCCTATGTAATCCTCTACATTGATTGTAAAATCATCACGCAGGGGGATTTCCTCATAAGGAATAGAATTAACCTCTGCAAACACGCTGTAAAATCCATAGGTTATATTTGGGAAAACACAAGGGTGTTCTTTGTCACAAAAAGCCATAAAAGCGAAATTCAAAATCTCGTCAGAGCCGTTTGTCACAAGTACGTTTTCATACTCCACGCCCAAATTCTGCGCTATCTTTTTTGTAAGCTCTGCGCACTGAGGGTCAGGGTAAAGCTGCAGGAGTGATGCTGCCTGAGAGGCATATTTCTGCGCCTTTTCACTTGGGGGAAAGGGCGATTCATTCGTATTAAGCTTGATATAGCGCATATCCTTTGGTTGCTCCCCCGGAGTGTACGGAATTAAACTTTTATATTTCTGACTAAAAAATCTACTCACTCTTTTTCACCTCTTATGACGGCGCTCTTTGCTTGTGCCCCGAGCCCCTCCGCCATAGCAAATTTGTATATATCTCCGCTCACCTTTTTAAGAGCGTCCTTGGTATAATACGTAAACTGCGTCTTTTTGATAAAATCATCTACTGAAAGCGGACTTGAAAACCGTGCCGTTCCGCTTGTGGGAAGAGTATGGTTTGGTCCTGCAAAATAATCACCGAGTGCCTCGGGACAGTATCTGCCCATAAATACCGAGCCTGCGTTCTTAATCTTGTCAAGATAATCAAACGGATTGTCAAGGCAAAGCTCAAGATGCTCCGGTGCAATTTCATTTGCGGCAATTACTGCCGTTTCTATATCATTTACAATTATTATTTTTCCGTTACTATCAATGCTCGCCCTTGCAATATCACTGCGCTCTAAAAGCGGGATTTGCACTTCAAGCTCGTCTGCTACCTTCTGTGCAAGCGAGCGGCTGTTCGTTACAAGAACTGCACTTGCCATTTTATCATGTTCTGCCTGAGAAAGCAAGTCCGCCGCAACAAAAGACGGGTTACTTTTTTCATCAGCAATTACAAGAATTTCGCTCGGCCCTGCAATCATATCAATTGAAACCTTACCAAAAACCTGCTTTTTTGCCTCTGCTACAAAGGCATTTCCCGGTCCTACAATCTTATCAACCTTCGGCACACTCTCTGTGCCAAAGGCAAGCGCCGCTATTGCCTGTGCACCGCCTGTTTTGAAAATTCTGCTCACTCCCCCCAATTTTGCCGCCGCAAGAATTACGGGGTTAACCTTTCCGCCCTTTGCAGGTGTTGTAATTACTATTTCACTGCAGCCTGCAAGCTTTGCGGGGATTGAGTTCATAAGCACGCTTGAAGGATATGCTGCTGTACCGCCCGGAACGTAAAGTCCCGCTTTTTCAATCGGGATAATCTTCTGTCCGCAGATTGCGCCATCCTCCTCGCTTATAATAAAGCTCTGACGGATTTGACGTTTGTGGAAGTTTTCAATGTTTTTTGCCGCCTTTTTCATAATTTCAATAAGCTCGGGCGAAACAGTTTTAAATGCTTCCTCAATTTCCTGCTCGGTTACCTCAAGGCACTCAGGCGCACCACCGTCAAACTTATCGGCATATTCCTTGAGGGCAGCATCACCGTTTTTCCGTACATTTTCAATTATCTCTGCAACGGTATTTTCAAGGCGGGAGGTATCCTCTTCCTCCCTTGCAAAAATATCGTCAATGCTCAGTTTATCGTAATCGTATATCTTTATCATAGCACCCTCCGTCAGTTTTCACTTACATATTCATCTATTGCATCTTTTATTTCACATATCATTTTATTTTTGAACTTATAGCTGACCTTGTTTGATATAAGACGTGCGCTTATCGGTACTATCGTTTCAAACGGGCGCAGATTATTTTCCTTAAGGGTTGTCCCCGTTTCAACAATATCGACGATAACATCTGAAAGTCCCAGTATAGGCGCAATTTCTATAGAGCCGTTAAGCTTTATAATATCTATCTCACGGCTTAATGAGCTATAGTATTTCTTCGTAATATTGGGAAACTTTGTCGCAACACGAAGCGTTCTTTCAGGATTGTCAAAAAAGCCCTCCATACCTGCTACCGCCATACGGCACTTTCCCATTTTAAGGTCGCTAAGCTCGTAAACATCAGGGTTATATTCAAGCAGAATATCCTTTCCTGCAACGCCTATATCTGCCGCCCCTCTTTCAACATATATGGCAACGTCAGACGGCTTTACCCAGAAATATCTTACTCCGTTTTCCTCATTTTCAAAAATGAGTTTTCTGTTGTTTTCGTGTATTGCAGGGCAGCCATAGCCTGCCTTTTCAAAAATATCATATACCTTTTCACCAAGTCTGCCCTTGGGAAGTGCAATGTTAAGAAGCTTATCCATTTAAAACTTCGCCCCCCTTTACGACCTTGTACACCTTTTTTGCACGAAGCTGTGCTTGTGTGCTCTTTTGTATATTTACAGACAGATTTTCCTTTTTAAGAGTCTCTGCCGCACGCAGAACGTCGCACACATCCACCTCATCATTATAAACGAGGAGTGCCTCACAGTCAAACTCTTTTTTGGTTTCATCAATACGTTCAAGCATATCGGAGTAAACGGCAAAGCCTATTGCGCCGCCATCCTTACCCATTGCCTTAAGAAGATTGTCATATCTTCCGCCTGAAAGGACACTTCCGGGGAGCTTATCAACATAGCCTCTGAAAACTACTCCGTTATAATAATTCGTATCATCTATAATTGAAAAATCAAGCTGCAGATTTTCTGCCTTGCCGCAACGTGCAATTGATGAAACGAGTGCCTTCAAATCAGAAAGTGCATCCATCATTTCACGGTTAATGCACAGTTTTTCAAGTTTTTCTATTGCAGTTTGTGCATTGCCTGAAATTTCGCAAAGCTTAATCATAATATCACTTATTGCACTGCCGACACCGTTTTCTTCGCAAAGAGAAATAAGTGCAGCACTGTTCTTTGCACCGAGAAGCTTTATAATGCTCTTTTTAACACTTTCATTTACCCCTGCGGCATTTAAAAGACCTGTAACTATTCCCACCGATGAAATGTCAAGAAGGTAATTATCACTTATTGCTTCAAGGCTCTTTATAGCAAGAAGAAGCACCTCGCACTCCTCAACAGCACCTATATCGCCCATACACTCTATACCTGACTGCATAATCTCTTTTATTTCGTGCGTTGCATTATCGGGGCGGTAAACATTCTCGTTATAATAAACCTTGCTTACACCGCCGTTTTTCTTATAATTTTTTATTATGGAAAGGGTTACGTCAGGCTTTAGTGCAAGCAGTCTGCCGCTTAGGTCAGTAAAGGAAACAATCTTACTGCCCCCCATAAAATTTTTATTGCGCACGTACATATCATACTCTTCAAAACGGCTCATTTTAAATGGCGCATAGCCGCTCTTATGGTACAAAGAACGCAGTGTATACATAATTCTTTCTTCAGTTTTTAAAATGTTTTCATCAAGCATCATAACGCATATCATTCCTTATAATTCGTTTCGCTTTAGTATTTTACCACGGTAAAGCGGTAAAGTCAAGTAAAATATTAATTTTTTTGCAATATATATGGGCGGATGCCTTCATCCGCCCATATGTTACATTAGTATTGGTTGAAGTTGCTCGCCTTTTATTGCACTTTCAATCGCAGGAACAAGTAAATCCCACTTTGCCACAAGGGAATTTTGCTTTCCTACGGGGTCATCCTGACCAAACGGAACAAAAAATATATTTTTTGTATTAAGAAGTAGACCTATATTTTTTGCACTTGCACCAAGGCCGTCATTTGTTGACGGTGCAATAATTATCGGGCAGTTATTCCTCAGTGCCGCCTTTGTTGCAAGCGGTACGCATCCGTCATATATCCCCTGCGCTATTTTCCCAAGCGTATTTCCCGTACACGGGGCAATAACGAGGGCATCTATAAGCTTTTTAGGACCGATAGGCTCTGCCGCAGGAATTGTTGAAATAATTTTTCTGCCGCAGATGCCCTCTATTTCATCATTAAAATCTGTGCATTTACCAAAGCGTGTATCTGTAGAATACACTGTTTCACTCATAATAGGAAAAATATCATACCCCTTTTCCTTTACCTTGCGCAGTGTATCCGTAACAACTCTCATAGTACAAAAGGAGCCGGTAAATGCAAATCCTAACCTGACAGTACGTTCATCCATATCTATTCACCTAACTCACTAAAAATATTACATACTGTTTCCTTTATGATATTACCCGCAGTTACCGGAGCGACCTTTCCCGGAAGCCCAAGCGCCCATATTACCTTTACACCCAAATCGAGCGCCGCCTCCATATCAACTCCGCCCGGCTTTGATGCGAGGTCGATTATCAGCGTATTTTTTGCCGATAAAAGATTTTCACGTCTGATTATTACGGCTGGAACAGTGTTATAAACGACATCTGCGCCCTCTATACAATCATTGAAATACGAAAAATCAGTTGCCGCAAGCCCAAGACTTCGTGCTTCTGCACGGGCAGAGCTTTTGCGTGCGCAAACGGTCACGTTTGCACCCATATTTTTAAGAAGCAGACAAAGCGGTTTTGCTACCTTACCAAAGCCTGTCACAACAATATTTGCGCCGTGTATTGTTATGGGCAGCTCCTCCATTGCAATCTGAATTGCACCCTCCGCAGTAGGGATAGCATTAAGAATTTCAAACTCATCTCTCTGAAAATAATCCACCCATCTTACTGAAAAGACATCAGCCACTGCCTTTACCGCCTGCGACATTTTCCCTGCTAAAAGGAGCTTTCCGCTTCCCATCATTTTAAATAAATCTTTAATCAGAACCTCTTCACTAAGGTCAGGTGCATCAACACTTTTGTCATCTCTGCTGCAAGGGAGACCTAATATGACTGCATCGCTTTTGTCAAGTGCCTTTTTAAGAGGCTCACTGCCGTCAAAACGCACTGCATCATATCCTTCATCACAAAGCGCTTTTAAAAGATAATCTATTCTTGAATCTCCGCCGATAATAATAAGTCGTTTAATATTCATAATGAAAACACCTCTGTATATATTATTACAAAAGCGCCCTAAATGTTAATAAAAAAGAAGCGTGCCGCTTCACCCTCTTCGCGTTCCAACTAAATTTAAAACCGAAAAATGTTGCTCGCGGCAAAAATACGCAAATTCCTATAATATAAAAAAACATTAAAAACCACTGGACAAATCGCTGTAGAAATTGTATAATAACTGTGGAGAAATCCTAACAACATAATTTGGAGAGTGATTTTAATGAAGCTTATCATCAAAGACAACTATGACGAAATGTGCGCATGGGCGGCACAGCACATTGCCGACGCTATTAAAAGCCATAAGGAAGATCGTCCTTTTATTCTGGGTCTTCCCACGGGTTCATCACCGCTTGGCGTATACAAAAGACTTATTGAAATGAATAAGGCGGGCAACATCACCTTTAAGAATGTTGTAACATTTAATATGGACGAATATGTAGGTCTTCCCAGAGAGCATGACCAGAGCTACTGGTATTTTATGCACGACAACTTCTTTAACCATATCGACATTCCGAAGGAGAATATAAATATTCTTAACGGTATGGCAGAGGACCTTGAGGCAGAATGTCAGCGTTATGAGGACAAAATCGCTTCATACGGCGGTATCGACCTCTTCCTCGGTGGCAGCGGTGTAGACGGACATATTGCATTTAATGAGCCTTTTACATCTCTTACATCACGCACAGGTGTACGTGGACTTACTCAGGATACTCT
>JAFSBF010000188.1 GCA_017441965.1 Clostridia bacterium
GGGCCGTTTGCCGCCCTTTCCTATGTGGAGCCGACACGCTCTGCCACGGGGGAGCTTGTTTTTGAAATGCTTACTGCGGCAAATATAGAAATAACAAAGAGCATTGCAAGCTACCTTTACTGTGCCATTTCCTCGGATACAGGCTCTTTTCAGTATGCATCTGTAAATAAGCGAACGTACGAAATTCTGATTGCACTTACCGAGGCAGGAATAAATGCAACAAAGCTTTGCAGTATGCTTTATGAAAGAAATACCCTGACACAGCTTAAATTAAAGGCGGAGGCGATAAACTCAATCTGCCTTTATGAAGACGGAAAGATAGCTACTGCAAAAATAACAATGCAGACACTTAATAAATACGCAGCTAAGCCCTCTGATACGGATGCACTGGCGCAGCTTCCCAGAAGCATTGACGGTGTTATGATAAGCGCTTTTTTAAAGGAGCTTGAGAACGGAAAAATCCGTGTAAATCTGCGTAGCCTCGGCGATTACAATATAGAACCGATTGCACGTTTTTTTGGCGGGGGCGGTCATAAAAAGGCTGCAGGCTGCACCTTTGAAAACGTCACTATTGATGAGGCTGAAAGAAAGCTTTTGGAAAGCTTGAAAGGATGTTTATGAACAATCAATACTGTGGAATAATAATTCTTAATAAGCCCGTGGGCGGTTCTTCGCACAGATGCGTAAGTATTGTGCGCAAGGCGCTTAATATGAAAAAAGTCGGTCATACGGGCACCCTTGACCCTGAGGCATGCGGTGTGCTTCCTATTCTTGTAGGCAGTGCAACAAAGGCGGCAGATTTTCTTGTCGCTGAGGATAAACGCTATGATGCAACTATTCTTCTGGGTACAAAAACAGACACGCTTGATATGGCGGGAACAATTACCCAGACAAATGAAGTAAATGTAACAGAAGAAGATATTAAAAGGGTCATTTCCTCTTTCGTTGGCGAAATAGACCAAATCCCCCCTATGTACAGTGCAATTCAGCTTAACGGGGAAAGGCTTTATAACCTTGCACGTCAGGGAATAGATGTCGAGCGTAAGGCACGTAAAATCACCGTTTTTTCCATTGATATCAGGGAAATTAATCTTCCGTATGTAAAAATAAGCGTGCATTGCTCTAAGGGTACATATATACGTACACTGGCAGCAGATATTGGCGACGCCTTAGGCTGCGGAGGCTGTATAAGCGGGCTTTGCAGGACGGCATCGGGTGATTTTTGCATAGAAAATGCAATTACGCCTGATGAGCTTATAGCGCTTGGCGAAAAGGGTGAGGCAGAAAAAGCCATTCTCCCCCTTGACACAGTATTTAAAAACTACGAGGCCATATACCTTGACAAAAAAAGGGCAGACAGGGTAAAAAACGGTGTACCTATATATTTTCGTGGTAAAAAGCAGGGAGACATTTTCCGTATTTATGACGAAAACGGTTTATTTATTGCCCTTTCAGAGGCGGCAATTTCGGACGGCAGAGAATGTCTTAAGCTTATAAAGGGGTTTTATCAATGATAAATACAGCTTGCGCAGTTGCGCTTGGTTTTTTTGACGGAGTGCATATTGCCCATCAGAAAATAATACAAACTGCTGTAGATTACGCAAAACAAA
>JAFSBF010000189.1 GCA_017441965.1 Clostridia bacterium
GAGGGTATAAAGCTTCCCTACATAAATCTTAAAAAGAATAATATACCGCTAAGCGGAAAGATAAAGGCAAGTATGCGTGTAAATATTGCCCCAACATATTCAACAAGCTTTACTATAGAGCTTCAGGATGAAAACGGTGCACGAATACTGCGTCTCCGCCTTCGTGAACCGCTGCAGAGTAATAAGTGGGCAAAAAGAGATATTTATTCGACATCATCTTCGAGCGACACTGCCGTAAGTCTTGGCAAATACAGCGCGCAGGATACGTGGTTTAAGCTTGATTTCATCATTGATACAACTTCACGTACATTTGATGTGTATCTTGATAATTCAAAACTCAATACAGACGGTGTACCTTTTTATTACGGTAGTGCGCAGACAACAAATGATGCGTCAAATATAGGCTATCTTTCATTCAGGTCATGGAAGAATATTACAGGTGCAGATTTTGGAGCAAACGCACAGAGTGATGACGTGTTTTATATTGATGATGTGGAAATTTACACCTACGAGGAAGAAGATACCCCTGTTGATGAGAGCCTCTACCCATATGTAGGCGGAAATTTTAAAGACGAATGGGATGTAGCACATTACAGTGATTTTACGGTTGCTGACTCAATGCTTGGAAAATGCGTGTGTCAGATACACGGAAAATATCAGAAGTGGGACAGAACGGACAGAACATTCTATTCACTTTCTACAAACCTTATAAAAGAGCCTGAAAAGACTACAAACTGTGTTATGGAGATGGTGCGTACCGCCTATACGGGAAGTGCATCTCAAAAGGAGGAAGCTGCGTATAGCGTGGCAAGAGATTCCTCGGGTAATGCGATTTCTCTGTCGGGCAAGGTGGATGCAGGTATGCGTTTGAAAGAGAAAACGGCATCTGATGTTAATTTTACCGTTGCACTTCGTGACAGTCAGGCACCCGGCAATCAATATTGGGTAAATGGAAAATATATTGCGATGCTTCTATTTAAAAACGGAAAAATATCCGTAAAGACCTCCTCACAGGAAACGCAGATAGGAACATACCCACGTGGTAAATGGTTCCATCTTGAAATAAAGGCTGACACAACGACAAAGATATATGATGTGTATATTGACGGAGTAAAGATAAATTCCGTTTCAGCTGACTTTTACAGTTCAACGCATAATTCCACTATTTCCGTTATTGAATATAATATTGAAAAGGCAGGAACTACGGGAACGTGGTACGTTGACGATGTAGCGCTGTGGAAAGACCGCACAGAGGACTTTACGGCATTTAAGGGACTGCTGACGGACAGCGTTCTTTCCACGGAAAGTCTTGATAGCATAACCAAAAACCTTAATCTTCTTACCCAGATGAACGGATATAAGATTGAGTGGGAAAGCAGCCTTCCAGATGTTATTACAACTGACGGTGTTGTTTATGCCCGCAATGAAAAAACGGATGTTACACTGACTGCAAATATAACCTCCGATGCAGATGCGGCGTGCCTTAAGAGGGCAACAACAAAGAAGACATTTAATGTCACGGTGGAGGTGGCAAGAGAAAAGCCCGAAATAATTCCTGAACCGTCGATTAAAGATGCAAATTTCAAGGAAACGTGGGAGGTACACCACTACAGTAATTTTACTGTTGATAATTCCAAGATTGGCAGCACTGTTTACGGCTACAATAACTGGGACCGTATCGACAGAGCGAACAAGACATATACCTCCAACTTTATTATGGACCCTGATAAAATGAATAATTATCTGCTCGAGCTTAACAGGTTTAATTCGAGCAGCGGTAATGAACGTCCCTACCTTGTGCTCAAGGACGGCGATGGTGAAGTAAAGGGTCTTACGGGAAAGGTAAATATCGGTATGCGGCTTAATGTAAAGGAAGCCTCCGATAAGCCCTTTACTGTGGTTGCACGTGACAGCGCCCTTTTAAACTACTGGACAAACGGTGCATATATGATATATCTTTCCTTTAATCAGGCAGGAACAATTACTGCCAGAAGGAATGGAAGCAGCATCGCTCTCGGAGAATATCCGACAGACAGATGGTTTGAGCTTATTATTGAAGCCGACACGGTGAGCAGAACCTATGATGCATATATAGACGGTGAGAAGATTAACACTGTACCTCTTGCATTTTATTACGAGGGTACTGAAAATGACAGGGGCGATATCTCAATTGTCGAGCTTGATATTCAAAAAGAAGGTACGAAGGGCGTATGGCACGTTGACGATGTAACCGTTTGGCAGGACAGAGAAGAAGAACTTACCGCTATTGCTGATACTGTAACACAAGAGGATATATCGAGCGAGCCTCTTAGTGCGATAACTGCAGATTTAAATGAGCTTCCGCTATCTGTATCGGAAAAAACTGTAACGTGGGAAAGCGATAATAAAGATGCATTGACCGATGACGGAAAGGTAACACGCAGTAGCTATACGCAGGAGGCAAAGCTGACCGCAAAGATAAGCTACAGTGACGATGCCTCCCTCGTACAGAATGCAAAGCTTTCAAAAAGCTTTGATTTAAAGATTTTAAAGAGCGACAGTGCATCGGCTGATAGCACCCTTGGCGCAGTTGCAGAGAATTGGCTGACAGAGGAGCGTATCAGCTATGAAAAGCTGACAGAGATAACAAAGCATCTGAGGATACTTCCTACCGAGGCACCTGACGGAGTTGCAATTTCGTGGGTGTCTGACAAGACGGGCTTTATAACAAACGACGGACTTGTAACAAGACCTGCTATAGGTCAGGCGGATGAAACTGTTACCCTTACTGCAACACTCAGTAAAGCGGGTGCGCAGGATGTTACAAAAACCTTTACCCTTATCGTAAAGGCATATCCTACTGCAGAGGCTGTTCTTCAAAGGGCGAAGGCGGCACTTGATTTAAGCCTTATAACATATGAAAAGGCAAACGCAATAAAAAACAGACTCTATTATATTTACAGTATTGAGGGTGCAACAATAACCTGGTCAAGCAGTAACACCGATGTTATTAAGTCTGACGGCACAGTTGTCCGTGGTGATACAAATATAGATGTAGTACTTACGGCAACACTTTCCTATAACGGGGAAACCTTGCCCGTTACGTTTAATCTTAAGGTGCTTAAAAACCCTGCAAAGACAATGCAGGAGGATCTTGATGCCATTACTATACCAGAAACACTTTTAAAGGATTACAGCCTTGATAAAACGGGCAGTGTGAATATGTCTGCAATTACGTGGTCATCGAGTAATACAGATGTTATCCGCATTGCAAACTATGTTGCATATGTAACAAGACCTGAATTTACCGATGGCGATAAAACAGTAACCCTTACTGCAAAAATTGTACTGGAGGGCATAACGCAGAGCCGTAATTTTAATGTAATAGTTACAAAGCTCCCATCAGATGAGGATTTGGTAAATGATGTTTATAATCTTCTGACCGAAGCGTACATTACAGCAGAAGACCCGAATGCAATAACACGAAATCTTGCACTGCAAACAGAATTTGACGGCGGGGTATCGGTTGAGTGGACGTCAAGTGATGAAAGTGTTATCGCTACGGATGGCAGTGTTACAAACCCGGGTGTAGGTGAAAGTGATACGCCGGTTACACTCTCCGCACGAATTTATAAAAGGAATGCGGAAATAACAAATACATTTACCTTTAAGGTAAAGCCATTTGCTTCAGAACAGGAAATTGTAGAGCGTGCAGCAGAGGAGCTTTCATTTTCAAACATCAGCAGTGAATCAATTAAAGCGGTAACACTGCCACTTAATCTTGTAACTGACTGGAAGTTTGGAACAAGCATCAGTTGGTCATCCTCGAGCGGATATCTTTCCATAACGCAGGATGGCGAAGGAAATACAGTTGCACTGATAAATCCGCCTGCATATGGAAGCGGTGCGCAGACAGCAGAGCTTATTGCAACTGTTTCAAACGGAGTATATAGTAAGTCAAAGAGCTTTACACTGACTATTAGTGAAGAAAAAGCGTATACGGAAATATACAACCACAACAGCGACGCACTTGAAGTTGGTGCCGATCCTAAGCAGGGAACAGGCTCGTTTACAAACTTCCCACCCAATACACCCGCCAAGGTACATCCTGCACCCGGTGGTATGACGGGAAATGCAATCCGCTTTTTAAAGAGTGCAGGCGCAACGGCAGTTTCGGGTGTGGATGAGCTTATTTACTATGCACCGGCATCGGGAGGATACGTTGGACAGCTTATTGTGGGCGGTAAATTCTATATGCCCGATAATGAGAATGAAAAATTTCTTGACAACTTCTTCTTCTACGAAGTAATGGGTGTGGGTACAGGTGTACAGCTTCCCATACGTTTTTGCAGGGACGGAAAAGTTCAGGCAGGAATTAACGAAAAAGGACAGAGCAAATACCTTGTAACCAAAGAAGCTGTTTTTGTGAAAAATACGTGGGTGGATTTCCGTTTTGAGGTTGATGCCGAGGCACGCCGATATCACATCTATATTAATGATGTGTGCGTGTCGGAGGACGGCAGGATGGTTACAACCAACGACAATGCAGACTATTCCACGTGGCTTGGTATTCCGTATGTAAAATTTGAAACAAGCTCTTCTAAGCAACTTGGTGCATACCGTCTTTCAATGGCGGCAGGTAAGCACGAAGCGGACAGCGTGTTCTATCTTGATGATATGTATATGCTGCAGCAAAACGAATTACCTCTCGCACTTCAAACGGCAATCGATACGTTTGAACGTGAATTCCTGTCGGCAAACAAGCTGGAGGCTATAAGTGCAGACATAGTAATTCCAAAGATTAATTCAAGTATAATTAATTATTCCTATTATTCTGATAACACATCTGTTATTTCCACAGAGGGTAAGGTTACAAGACCTGCACAGGATGAAAAAGTAATATTCTCCGTTGAAGTATCGCTGGGCAGCGATACAATACGCAGAGATTACCCCGTTACGGTAAAGGCGATAGAGCCTGCAGAGGCGGCGCAGAAGGATTTGGATGAGGCAATTTCGGCGATAAAAGCAACGCACAACCTCGGCGCAGTTGTGGGCAACATTTCACTTAGCAGCGCAAAGCTTGGTTCTGACGTTAAAATAACATACAGCAGTGATGAAAATGCGGTAAGCCTTTCGGGCACTGTCACACGTGGAAACAGTGATAAAACTGTTACAATTACTATTACGGCGAAAAACGGCGGAGAGGAAAAGAGTGAAACCATCACCCTTACCGTTAAGCAAAAGGCGGCAGCATCTACAACTACAAGCTATGAAGCTTCGTCAACAGTACCGACAGTTTCGGGGCACAGCTCTAACGCAGGCGGCGGTGGAAACAGCGGTATAGAGATTAAGCCCATAGAAAAGCCGAAGATGGAGTTTAACGATTTATCTTCTTCTCATTGGGCATATGAAGCTATCAAGGCACTTTGGGAGGATGGCATAGTAAAGGGCGTTACAGAAAACACCTTCGAGCCAGAGAGAAGTGTAACACGTGAGGAATTTGCAAAATTACTTGCGTGCACAACTGACATCAGCCCCAAAAATAAAGATATTGCATTTTCAGATGTTCCTGAAACAAGGTGGAGTTATCAGTATATACGCACCCTTGCAACAAACGGCATAATAAATGGTCAGGAAGAGGGGTACTTTGGTGCAAATGCAAATGTCAGCCGTCAGGATATGGCAGTAATGATTTATCGTGCACTGAGTGCATCAGGTGTTAAACTTGAAAAGGTACGCACTGCGCCGCAGTTTGCAGATAGTGCTATGATTAGCTCCTATGCACGGGAGGCTGTAACAGAGCTTTATACCACAGGTATTATAAACGGAATATACGATTGGGAATTTGCCCCTGAAAGAAGCGCAACACGTGCGCAGGCGGCAACAATTCTTAATAACCTGATGCAGAAAATTAATTAGTAAACAGCGGGTTTCAATTTATTGTCCAGTGTTCCCTTTTCTGTCTATTTACATATAAAGGGAACACTGGTAGAATGAATTTACGCTCAAAATCAAATTGAAAATTATTTAACAAGGAAGGAATGAAATCTATGCGAAAAACCATTTCAAAGCTTCTGTGTATGGTAACGGTGCTTGCAGTAGTGCTTTCTATGATGCCTGCGTCAATGGTATCGGCAGCATATACAGAAAGATTACCGTGGGTTACGGTGCATCTTTTAGGTGACTCAACCGTAACAAGCTATGCGAAAAATTCAAACACAGGAATAACAGGTTGGGGTCAGTCATTTGAAGCACTGCTTAATGACTATGTTACAGTAAATAACTGGGCAATCAGCGGTCTTTCAACAAAAGGTATGCTTGAGAGCCTTGGAGAAAACAATGAAGCAGCATATGCGGAGCAGTGGTCAACAATCCTTAAAAACATTGATGCAGGTGACTACGTATTCATACAGTTTGGTCACAATGACCAGGATGATACAGCATCGTGGTATTCAACCATTGA
>JAFSBF010000190.1 GCA_017441965.1 Clostridia bacterium
GACCACAGAGGGTCGCCCCTAAGGTTATTTCTACAGAAAAATTATGGTTATTACTAAGACAAAAATATTAAAAGATTTTCGCACAACGAAAATCTACCTGAATTTTCAATTTTCCATTTTCAACTTTCAATTTTAAAAAACAGGGTTTGGAATTGCTCCAAACCCTGTTTTTTTATTATGTAATTATCTGTTAAGAATAAGCTTTGTAAGCTCTACCGGCTCAACAATCTTGCCATCCTTATAAACACGCATATTGCCTGATGCAATTTCGTCGATAAGGATAACCTCGTTATTGTTATAACCAAACTCAAACTTAATATCCCAAAGGTCAAGACCGATTGACTTAAGGTCATCAGCAACAATCTTTGTGATTTTAAGTGTCTGCTCCTTCATGCTTTCAAACATTTCAGGAGACATAACACCGAGTGCCGCAAGACCTTCACCTGTTACAAGGGGGTCGCCCTTCTCGTCGTTTTTAAATGTACATTCAACGTAACCGCCCTCAAGCTTCGTTCCGTCCTCAATATATTCACCGTATCTGCGGATGAAGCTGCCCGTTGCAACAAGACGGCAGATAACCTCAAGACCGTGACCAAATACTGTTGCAGGAAGAACCTCCATAGTAGCATCCTCGACATTGGCACTTACATAATGTGTTTTAATGCCTGCTTTCTTAAGAAGCTCAAAATAAAGGACAGAGGTTTCAAGATTAGCCTTGCCAATACCCTCGATAGTAAGACCTACAGAGTTTTCACCCGGGTCAAATACGCCGTCCTTACCTGTGCAGTCATCCTTAAACTTAAGGAGAACATTACCGTTTTCAAGCTTGTACACATCCTTGGTTTTTCCCTGATAAATTTTTTCCATAAAAAAGACTCCTTCTTTTTTAGTTTAGTATGCGATTATTTTACCACAAAATTTTCTCCGTGTATAGATTTTTTTTTAATATTTTGAAAAAAAGAATATTCTGTCGGGAAGAGGACGGTTTTTGCAAACAAAAAGATTGAAACGTGCGTATATATATGATATAATAAATCCATTATAGTTACTATTTATTGAAGGAAGGGAAAAAAATGCTTGAAAAGGAATGGGTATTTCTTGACGAAAATATTGATAATGCTCAGGCAGAGGCATATTCAGATATTTTTGATATTCCCGTTATTGTTGCAAAGGTGCTTTTAAACAGAGGCTTTACCGATGCGGCAGAGGCAAAGAAATTTCTTGATAAGGATTCAGGGAGTTTTTATTCGCCCCAGCTTCTTTGCGATATGGACAAGGCAGTTGCAAGGATTAAGGAAGCAATTGAAAAGAAGGAACACGTTGTTGTGTACGGAGATTATGATGTTGACGGAATTACATCAACGGCACTTCTAGTTAGTTTCCTGCGTAATCAGGGAGTAAATGCGCAGGCGTACATACCCGACAGACAAAATGAGGGATACGGCATTAACAAAGCCGCAGTTAAAAAAATTCACGATAGCGGCGCAACACTTCTCATCAGCGTTGATACGGGAATAACCGCATTTGAGGAAACGCAGTATGCAAAAGAGCTTGGTTGCGATGTTATAATAACTGACCACCACGAATGTAAGGCAGAGCTTCCTGATGCAGTTGCAGTTATTAATCCAAAGAGAATGGACTCGGGCTATCCTTTTAAGGACTTAGCAGGCGTGGGCGTTGCGTTCAAGCTTGTTTGTGCGGCAAGCGATAAGAGCGAGGCGGAGCTTCTTGATAAATACGCAGACCTCGTAGCACTCGGAACAATTGCCGATGTAGTATCTCTAAAGGGTGAAAACAGAATTATTGCGGCACGTGGTATTGAAAAGCTTTCCAAAAATCCCAACACGGGACTTGCGGCGGTAATTGCCACACTCGGTCTTCGTCAGAAATGGAATAACTGCGCTGTTGTAAGCTATTCCATAGCACCAAGACTTAATGCGGCAGGAAGAATGTCAAATGCAATGATTGCAGTTGATTTACTTCTTACAGAAGACCCCGTAGAGGCGCAGGAGCTTGCTATAAAGCTTGATGAAGAGAATAAAAACCGTCAGTATGAGGAAAAAATTATATTTGACGAAGCAGTGGAAATGATAAACAATATTGATATTGCCGATAAAAAGGTGCTTGTCCTTGCAAAGCGTAACTGGCATCACGGCATTATAGGTGTTGTTGCGTCACGAATTTGTGAAAAGTATAATAAAACGTGTATTCTCATATCTATAGATGATGAATGGTGTAAAAGCTCGGGCAGAAGTGTTGACGGAATTAACCTTTTTGATGCGCTGAGTAATTGTGCCGACATTCTTGAAAAGTTTGGCGGTCACGCATATGCGGCAGGCTTTTCAATCAAGGAGGAATATATTGCGGAGCTTGACAGACGTCTTAATGAATATGTTTGTGAGGGCGCTGAAGCAGGAAAGCTTCCAAGATTAATGATTGATTCAAAAATCACGGTAAACGACATTAACGCCGCAACTATAAGGAAAACAGAGGTGCTTGCCCCATACGGTGCAGGAAACAAGGTACCCGTTTTCGCACTTATGGGTGTAAAGGTTGTTGACGTAAAAACTCTTTCTGACGGAAAGCATTGCCGTTTCCTGCTTGAAAGTGACAGAAGACTCGTTGAGGCTATTGCCTTTGGTGCAGGCAGTATGGCGTCAGAATTTTACCCGGGCGATATTGTTGACGTTGCAGGTGAGCTTAATATCAATCTTTATAACGGTCAGACAAGATTGCAGATAATTCTCTGCGGAATAAGAATGGCAGAGAAAAAGGCGGCAGATATTTTGCCTGACAGACAGGATTTTGTTGATATTTATAAATATTTCAGACAGCAGGACAGCGTAAGCGAGGAGCTTTCGACTCTTTCAGGTAAATTTACGGATATTTTCGGCAGACGTATTATGCGTGATAAGATTATAAACGTGCTGAGAGTGTTTAAGGACCTTAATATACTTAATTATCATAAGCTCGGCGATGTTGTTCAGGTAACAGTTTACGAGAGTGAGAAGGGTAAAAAGGTTTCAATAGATAAGAGCGAAGAATATCAGAGAATTAAAAAAGAGGTTGAGGCTGTTCATTAAGAAATGATGCGGCAAAGGAAGTGACAGTATGGATTATGCATTTGATGCATTAATGGAGAAAATCAGAAAATATAATAAGAACGCAGCTTGTGATGAAGCTCTTTTATATAAAGCCTATCAAAGATGTCGGGAAGAACATTCAAATCAGCTTCGTCACAGCGGTGAGCCGTATTTTGTTCACCCATATGAGGTTGCGTGTATTTTAGCTGATATGGAGCTTGATTGTGAGGCTATTATGGCAGGCTTGCTCCACGATGTTATTGAGGATACACCCTTTGGCTACGAGCAGATGAAAAATGAATTTGGCGAGCAGGTTGCAATGCTTGTAGAAGGTGTTACAAAGCTTGACAAAATAAAATGCATATCCAAAGAAGAGGCGCAGATAGAAAATCTTCGCAAAATGTTCTTTGCAATGGCGGAGGATATCAGGGTTGTGCTGATAAAGCTTGCCGATAAGCTTCACAATATGCGTACATTAAAGCATATGAAGCCTGAAAAGCAGCTTGAAAAAGCGAAAGAGGCGCTTGACGTTTATGCTCCTCTTGCATACAGACTTGGTATTTCAAAAATTAAGATAGAGCTTGAGGATTTGGCGCTCAAGCATCTTGACAGTGTTGCATATTATGAGATTGTTGACGGACTTTCACAGAAGCAGTCAGAGCGTGACGCATACGTTCAGAATGTGAGGGACGTTATTGCCGACAAGATGGAGACAATGGGGATACAGTGCCATATTGTTGCCCGTGCAAAGCATATATACAGCATTTTCAGGAAAATGTATAATCAGAATAAGACACTTGACGAGATATATGACCTTTTCGCAGTAAGAATTATAGTTGATACCGTGGCAGAATGTTATGCCGTTTTAGGTATGGTGCATGAGGAATATAAGCCAATCCCAGGAAGATTTAAGGATTATATAGCAATGCCCAAGCCTAATATGTATCAATCTCTGCATACAACGGTAATCGGCCCTGACGGTCAGCCCTTTGAAATACAGATAAGAACATGGGATATGCACCGTGTTGCAGAGCGTGGTGTTGCGGCACACTGGAAATATAAAGAGGGCAAGGCGGGCGATAAAGAAAACCTTGAATGGGTAAACAGACTTCTTGAAATTCAGAGCGAGGCGGTTGACCCCGAGGAATTTATGCGGATGCTCAAAATTGATATGTTTGCCGATGAGGTGTTCGTGTTTACGCCAAGAGGTGACGTTATAGGTCTTCCCGCAGGGGCAACACCGATTGACTTTGCATTCTATATTCATTCGGCGGTTGGCTACAGAATGACGGGGGCAAAGGTTAACTCCAAAATTGTAAACCTTGATTACAAGCTGCAAAACGGCGATATAGTAGAGGTAATAACCTCGGGTGCAGGTAAAGGCCCGAGTAGGGACTGGCTGAAAATTGTCAAGACAAGTACTGCACGCAGTAAGATAAATTCCTGGTTTAAAAAGGAAAACCGTGAAATTAATATAGAACGTGGCAGAACTGCCGTTGAAAATGAATTTAAAAGAGTTGGAATGTCGCAGTCTGACCTTTTCCAGAGTAAATATCTTGAGCCGATGCTCAGACGTTACGGCTTTGCAAATGTTGAGGAAATGTATGCGGCAATAGGCTTTGGAGGAATAACTGCGGCAAAGGTAGTTACAAGACTTCGTGACAGCTACCAGAGTGACCATAAGGAAGCTGAAGTTATAACTGAAATATCACCCAAACAAAATGTTCACAAAAATCATAAGGGTGACAGCGGTATTGAGGTGCGTGGTGTTGACAACTGTCTTGTAAGACTTTCACGTTGTTGTAATCCCGTACCGGGTGATGACATTATCGGCTTTATTACAAAGGGCAGAGGTGTCAGCGTACACAGATGCGACTGTATAAATGTGCAGGCGGAAAAAATGACGGATGAAATGCGTGCACGTATGATAGAATGTAGCTGGCTTGATGATATTTCCACCGCATTCCATACAGAGCTTAGCATTGAATGTACAAACCGTAACGGAATACTTGCTGATGTTATCGCAGTGGTATCGGAGCAGAAGATAAACCTTATTGCGGCAAATGCGCGTCCGCTTAAGGACAGAACGGCACTTATCGATATTACGATTGATGTAACGGGCAAGGAAGAGATTGACAGTATTATAAGAAAGCTTCACCGTGTTCCCGGTGTTTACGAAATCAAGAGAACGGTGCAGTAATAAGGAAGGTAAAAATGGATATACAGACAGTTGTTGTCGGTGCATTGGAGGAAAATTGCTATATACTTACTCATAATGGTGAGGCAGCAGTAATTGACCCGGGTGCGCAGGCAGATGTTATTATAAAGAAAATTGAAGAAAGCAAAGCCAAAATAAAAATGATACTCCTTACACACGGCCATTTTGACCATATCGGAGCAGTCAGTGCTCTTGCACGATACAGCGGTGCACCTGTGTATATACACACGCAGGATGCAGAGATGCTTCGTGATAACAGTAAAAACCTCGGCTTTACGATGATGGAAGAGGTTGAGCCATACAGCGGAGAAATACCCCTTTTTGGCGGAGAGGTTTTATTTTTAGGCGGAGAAGAAATCAAGGTACATCATACACCGGGGCACAGCAAAGGGTGTGTATGCTATGAGTGTGGGGAAAACCTTTTTGGCGGGGATTTGCTTTTCAGGGGAAGCATAGGTAAATTTGACCGCAGTGAGCTTCGTACACATATGAATTCGCTTAAATACATTATGGATAATTTTGATGATTGTATAAAGGTTTATCCCGGGCACGGAGAGGCAACCACAATAGGCGAGGAAAGGGTTAGTAATCCGTATATATTGCATCATATTAGGACTGATAATTAATGGAAATTATTACACAGGGACATTCTCTTGAAGATGCTGTAAGACAGATTTTACAACTGTTTTTTGACCTTAACGCATCTTTTAGAGTAAATTCCCAACTTTATAACGAAAAAGGCACATATAAAGCAATTACGAAAATCACCCTCGGCGAAAAATACGCTGAGGGTGAAGTCGAAATGAAGAATATTTCACCCGATAAAAGAGAGATAAGTGATTTAGTGAAAAAATCGGTGTTTTTTGCGTGCAAAAAGCTTTCTTCAATGCCTACGCCATGGGGAATTTCTACGGGAATAAGACCTGCAAAAACGGCAAGAATGATGCTTGATGAAAATAAGTCTGATAAGGAAATTCTTTCGTATATGGAAAATGAATTTCTTGTGACGAAGAAAAAGGCGCAGCTTTCCCTCGATGTCGCAAAAAAGGAAAAGACACTTCTTGAAAAACGGGCACAAAACGCAGTAAGTCTTTATATAGGAATTCCTTTTTGTCCGACAAGATGTGCGTACTGCTCCTTTATATCGCAGGCAATGGCGCACAATCAAAAATTTGTAGCTCCATATGTAGAGGCGCTTATTAAAGAAATTGAGCATACGGCGCTTATGGCACATTCGCTTGGTTACAGTGTGGAAACAATCTACTTTGGCGGAGGAACGCCGACAACGCTTTCACCGCAAAACCTTGAAAGGCTGATTAAAAGAGTTAAAGAGTGCTTTGATATATCCGCTTTGCGTGAATTTACCGTTGAGGCAGGGCGCCCCGATACCTTTACGGATGAAATGCTTTCTGTGCTCGATAAAAACGGTGTTAACCGTATCAGCATCAATCCGCAGACAATGAACGAAGAAACGCTCAGGGCAATCGGCAGACGTCACAGTGTAGAGGATACAGTAAGGGCGTTTGAAATGGCAAAAAAATATCCGTCACTCAGTATAAATGCCGATATTATTGCAGGTCTTCCGGGTGAGGATGCGAAAGCATTCCGGAAAACTGTTAAAGAGGTATGCGCCCTTTCACCCGATGCGGTGACAGTGCATACAATGTATCTTAAGCGTGCGGCACGTCTGATTGGCGATTTTGAAAAACTGCGCTTTGCGAGAAATACTGCAGATATGGTCGATTTTTCGTATGATTTCCTTAAAAAAGAGGGGTTTTCACCCTATTATCTGTATAAGCAGAAAAACACACTCGGAAATCTTGAAAATACGGGTTTTTCACGTGAAGGACACGAAAGCCTTTATAATATATATATTATGGAGGAAATTCAGACCGTTCTCGCTCTCGGCGGCGGTGCATCAACAAAAATGGTACGCGGCGACAGAATAGAAAGAGTTTTTAATCCTAAAGAGGCTGCTGATTATATTAATCGAATTGATGAAATAATAGAAAAGAAGAAAAATGCACTTGAATTTTTGAGGTGATATAAATGACTGCTTTTACCTACGACAGAAAGAATACAGTTGTTGACGGAGAAATTACTCTTGGAGATTATATAAAGAGCATTAAAATGGAAAAAAACGTCCTTTCCTGCAAGGTTAATAATGTTATAAAGGATAAGGATTATGTGATAAGAGAAAATGATTTTGTAGAACCCATTACCATAGAAAATGATGAAGGCTATATGATTTATAAAGAAACCCTGATCCTTGTTTTACTGCACGCAGCGGAGCAGATTGAGGGGTGTAATGCCCTCTTTATAAGGCAATCTGTAAATAAGTCGACTTATTTTGAAATAGAGGCAGAAGACGAAAATAAGGAGCTTCTTATAGAAAAGATTAAAGAAAAAATGCACAGCATTATAAAAGAAGATAATCC
>JAFSBF010000191.1 GCA_017441965.1 Clostridia bacterium
CGCATGATAAGGATGTTCTTCGTGCAAGCTGTAATTTTGATGAAAAGCCGATTGTTTTAATGTTTGGCGGGTCGCTTGGTGCGGAGAAAATGAACGCTGCCCTTATTGATATGGTGAAAAACGGACGTGTTGATGGATTTAACCTTATTGCGGCAACGGGTGAAAGACATTACGAGGAAGTCTCTGCAAAGCTTTCAGAGGAAGGCGTAAACATTGAAAAACAGAAAAATGTAAAAATACTTCCATATATATATAATATGGAGGAGGTTTTTGGCGTTTGCGATATGATTGTGGGAAGGGCAGGCGCAATTACAGTAAGCGAGATAACGGCGCTTGGAAAGGCGGCAGTTCTTATCCCAAGTCCGTATGTAGCGCATAATCATCAGGAATATAATGCACGTTATCTTGAGAAAAACGGTGCGGCAAAGGTAGTGCTTGAAAGCGAGCTTTCAGGAGAAAAGCTTGCCGATGAAATAAGCGCAGTGCTTGAAAACAGTGAGAAGCTCACAAAAATGCAACAATGCAGCAGAAAAATCGGTATAACAGATGCCTGCGAGACGATTTATAACTGCATACATGAGTTAGTATAGATAGTCACCCTTATACCCCCAATGGCATAATATGATATCGGGCGGAAGATTTCGCCCCGCTATGATTTCTTGGGGGTGTGGTATTTGAACGGATACATAATAAACGGCGGCAGAAGGCTTGGCGGCAGAGTGCGGGTACACGGCGCAAAAAATGCGGTGCTTCCCATAATGGCGGCAGCAGTGCTTTCTGGTGATGTGTGCCGTATATATGACAGTCCGCTTTTAAGCGATGTTATACACACGGTAAAAATACTTGAAACCATAGGCTGCAGTGTGAGCCTTGAAGGTGATATGCTAAAAATTGATGCCCTATCCGCAGACAGGTGGGAAATTCCCGAAGATTTGATGCGTGAAATGCGCAGCTCCATTATATTTTTAGGGGCATTATGCGGAAAAATGGGGAAGGCACGCCTTTGCAGTCCCGGCGGTTGCGAGCTTGGCAATCGTCCCATAGATTTGCACCTCAAGGCACTTCGGGAGCTTGGTATAGAAATTCGTGAGGAAAACGGGTTTATTGAGGCATCGTGTGAGAGGATGCACCCTGCTGATATTCACCTCAGCTTTCCAAGTGTTGGCGCAACGGAAAACATTATCCTTGCCAGCGTACGCCTTAAAGGCGAAACGACAATTTCCAATGCGGCAAAAGAGCCTGAAATTGTTGATATGTGCGACTTCCTTAATAAAATGGGTGCAGATATAAGCGGTGCAGGAACGGAATTTATCAGAATAAAGGGTAAGGCATCGCTTCACGGTGCGGAGCATAAAATAATCCCTGACAGAATTGTTGCATCGACATTAATGTGTGCGGCAATGACAACAAAAAGCGAAATTGAGCTTTTAAATGTAAGGAAAGAGCATTTGGGTGCCGTTGTGTCAGTCCTTCGGGAAAGCGGTGCAAAAATAGAGTTTTTCAAGGATAAAATGTATATACGTGCCCCTGAAAAGGCACTTCCTGCTGATATGATAAAAACTCAGGTTTACCCGGGATTTCCAACGGATGCGCAGTCAGTTGTTATGGCAGCACTGTGCTACAGCGAGGGAACGAGCGTTATTGTGGAAAATATATTTGACAGCAGATATAAAATAATTCCCGAGCTTAAGAAAATGGGAGCAGATATTCTGCAGGATGCAAGGGTTGCAATTATTAAAGGAAGTAGTCTTCGTGGTGCCAGAATCCGTGCGATGGACCTTCGTGGAGGTGCGGCGCTTACTGTGGCGGCGCTCGGTGCTCAGGGTGAAAGCCGTCTTGAAGGTATAGAATATATCGACAGAGGGTATGTTAAACTGGAGGATATGCTCAACGGTTTAGGTGCAGATATAGTAAGAGTATAGAGGAAAATTATGAAAATGAAAAAATTCAAAAGAAAACAGAAAAAACAGATAGCGGCGCTGACATTTATAATTTTAATATCGGCACTTGTTTCGATAATGCTGCTGACCCCTATGTTTGATATAAAGGAAATATCCGTACACGGAAACTCTGTTGTGAAGGATGAGCAGATTGTCAAAAACAGCAAAATCACGACGGGTATAAATATTTTCGGCGTAAGTCTTAATGCCGCAAAGGATAATATAAAAGCAATGGGTTATATTGAAAGTGTTAAGATAAAGCGGCGCCTGCCCTCGACTATTGATATTACGGTTGTTGAGGAGGTAGGTGTCGCCTATATAAAGGCGCAGGAGGGCTATGCAATCATAACGGCAGACGGAAGGTGTGTTGACATTACCGACGGAATGTCGGACGGCGGAAAAGAAGACGGAAAGCAAACGGCAAGCACCCCAAATCTTCCCCTTATAAAAGGTCTTAAAGGCGTTAAATACAAGGTGGGCAATGTCCTTAAATCCGAGGATGAAGAGCAGCTTCGGGCACTTTTTACCTGTCTTCACGAATTTTCAAAGCAGGGCTATGTATTTGATATGCGTGAAATTGATATGTCAGACCTTAAAAATATCAGCTTTTATTACAAGGGTAAAGATTTGCGTGTAAGTATCGGCACTACAGCAAAAATAGGCTATAAAATGGAATGCTTCGGTCCTATACTTGAGCAAATCGGTGAAAACCCCAAGGGCTTTGTTGACCTTGAAAGATTAACATACAGAAAAAATCAGGAAGTAAAAAGTGAATAATTTTAAAATTTCTCTTGAAACTGAATGCATTTAGGTGTATTATATATTATATACTCGTTATACGTGTTTATAAATATGATACATATAGAGGAGGAAATCCAATGAGAATGGAATATGCAGATGAGCTGGGTGCAGCTCAGAAGATTAAGGTTGTCGGCGTAGGCGGCGGCGGAAACAATGCTGTAAACAGAATGGTTGAAGCAGGAATTAAGGGCGTTGAATTTATCGCTGTAAATACAGATAAGCAGGCACTTACAAAGAGCCAGGCAAGTCAGAAAATCCAGATAGGGGACAAGCTGACAAAGGGTCAGGGCGCAGGCGGCAAGGCTGAAATCGGTAAAAAAGCCGCTGAGGAAAGCCGTGGCGAGATTGAGCAGGTGCTCAAGGATGCAGATATGGTATTTGTAACTGCAGGTATGGGCGGCGGCACAGGTACAGGTGCGGCACCCGTTGTTGCAAGTATTGCAAAGGAGCTTGGCGTTCTTACAGTATCTATCGTTACAAAGCCTTTCGGTTTTGAGGGCAGAAGACGTATGATTCAGGCTGAAGAAGGTATCGAGCAGCTTAAGGGAAATGTTGATACACTCGTTGTAATTCCCAATGACAGACTTCTTGATATCAGCAGCAATAAAACAAGTCTTATTGACGCATTCAAGGATGCTGACGAGGTTCTTCGTCAGGGCGTTCAGGGTATATCAGACCTCATCGTTGGCGCAGGTCTTATAAATGTTGACTTTGCTGACGTTACAACAGTTATGAAGGATGCAGGTGTTGCACACATGGGTGTTGGTGCCGCAGAGGGCAGAGACAAGGCAGAGGAGGCAGCCAGACTTGCTATCTCCAGTCCCCTTCTCGAGACATCTATCGCAGGTGCCAAGGGTCTTATCATCAACATCACCGCAGGTCC
>JAFSBF010000192.1 GCA_017441965.1 Clostridia bacterium
TATCTGCCCAGTCCGCCTCACAGCTTGAATCCCATCCGTGATACAAAAGCCCGCTTTTTTCATCATATGTGTTCTCCCACATAATCTGTATCTGCCTGATTGCTATATCAAAGCACTCTGCAGCATTAAATTCGTGCGCATACTGTGCAAGAAGCGGACAAGTCATATAAAGTCCGTCAAGCCACATCTGATTGGGGAAATAATCCTTGTGCCAGAAGCCGCCTGCATTGTTTTCCTTCCAGTTTTTTATTTTTTCTATAAAGGTATCAAGGGCGATTTTATACCGTTTATCCCCCGTACGTTTATAAAGATAAAACAGATTAATGCCTGGCTGCAAATCGTCAAGCTCCTCTGTATCCTCTTCATTATGAACAACACCATTTTCATCAACGTGATATTCATAATGCGATTTTAAATAATCGTAATAAACATCTTCACCGCATGCTAAATATGTCCTTAAAAGTCCTGAAAAGAATACCCCGTGATGATAATTCAGCTTATACGTGGGTGGAAGAACGTCCGGTGTGGGAAAACGTGCAATTATCGTATCACACGCCGCCTTTGAATAAATAATGGGTGAATATTTTTGCATAATAACCTCTCCTAAGTTTAAGGGCTGCAATGCACTGTAGCATTGCAGCCCATTTAATTGTGTCTGTATATTACTTCAAAAGGTCTTTAAGTGTGCTTGCAGAATTTGCGAGTAAGTCTGCAATAAGCTCTGCTGCAAGCTTTGCACCCTCTGTTGAAAGATGTGTTCCGTCAACAGTTTTTGGAACGTAATATTCTCTCGCCTCTGCGTAGGTCTTTCCGCTGAGTGCATTGTTAAATGCAGTATAAAGGTCAAGGCATACATCACCGTTTTCTGCCGCCTCTTTAACCATTGCATCTGCATATGTGTCGAGGTCATCATCGTATGCTGCCCAATTTTCACTGTCATCTGCACTTGTATCAATTCTTGAAATTGATGTTACAAAAATCGGTGTCATACCCTTTTCCTTGATTGCCTGTGAATATGACGCAAGATTTGCTCTGTAATCTTCAAGTGTTATATTGCTTCCGTCATCATTATGACCGAAGGATACAAATACAAAGTCTCCTCTCTGTCCTTTTGCAAGAATTGAGTTAAGTCTGCCTTCGCTGATAAATTCAGAAGTATCACGTCCGCCTACTGCGTGGTTTGATACAGTAATGCCTTCAAACTGCTCGCCTATTCTCATTCCCCAGCCTTCACGCTGATACCCTAATGTACCGTTGTCTATAGCTACATTTTCTGCCATTGAGTCACCTGCGATAAATACTGTTATGGGACTTCTCTTCTCATATGTCTTATCAAGTGCGAGCGGTACGAGAGTGCCTTTATCAAGGGCAAACACCCTAATTTGCGAAGCTTCACTTGCTATAGGAAGATTTACTGAATACATAGTTTCTGCATTTATAAGAGTACCTGTTACATTTATCGGTGCAGATGCCTTTGTGAGCTTTCCTCCGTCATAAACTGCCGCAACGAGAACGGCATTTTCCGCACTCTTATGCTTTTTAATGGTTACTCCTGAAACGCTACCGTCCGCCTCGGGATAGAGGGAATCTGCACCGTCAGCACCCTTAAACGCAAAATCTACAATACTGTATGCGTAGGGAACATCAATAAGTTCAGCAACTATATTATCAATATAAAATTTTTCGGTTGTACTTTCAGAGCCATTCAGTCCTGTACGATTTTCATAGAAAGACAAGCTCGAAACCGTTGTGATTTCAGTAGAGGTTGTGAGAACTGAGCGCCCGTTAAATATAAGCTCAATTTCTCCCTCTGCAGTATTTATTCGAAATTCTATACTATGATTTGTGGCAGCAATCATCTGAACATTCTGCGCATAATTACTTCCTGCGTTGGGGTTATATATACTGGACCAATTTGTTCTGAACATAAATGCCTGGCTCTTTGTGCCATCCGAAAGACTTATGCACGGCCAAACAAAATTATCATAATAAAGATTCATTCTCACTGAAATTGTACCACTTGAAGGAGCATTAGCGAAACTTTTACCTACGCTATAGAAGGAAGATCCACTTGTTCCTGCATCTGGAAGTTTTCCCCTCTTTATTTCCATTGACTTATTTGTCAACGATTGCTGAACAATATTACTTTCAAAA
>JAFSBF010000193.1 GCA_017441965.1 Clostridia bacterium
TGCTTTCACGGATTTCGTCATATTTTACACGTATGCCTACCTCCGCAACAACAATTTCACCGCATAAGTCCACGCTTTTATTTGAGAGCATTCCCCTCTTTGGTGCAGTAAAGGTTACGGTCTTGTCCGCCTTTACCGAGGCTCCGCACTCCTCACCGCTGTCAGCGTTCATACCGCTTGGGACGTCTGCCGATATAACGTAGCTATTCGATGAATTTATTATTTCAATTGCACGCAGTGCTCTTGCATCAGTTATTTCCCCATTAATTCCTATGCCGAAAATTGCATCAAGCACGCAATCAACTTCTTCTGTCGGGAAGGTTACTTCCTGAGTTACGGGAATATCTGCAAGGGTTGCCTTTTGGCACAAAACGGCACACTCTTCATTTGCAGGAGAAAAAACCTGAACAATCTCCACGTGTATACCGCTTTTTTTCAAAAGAAGGGCAGTGGCGTAACCGTCACTGCCGTTATTTCCCTTGCCACAGTACACACGTACACTGTTAAAGCCGCAAAGCTCCTTAAAGCAGGCATTTGCCGCATTTTCAATAAGATACAGCGAGGAAACCTCCTGCATAGTAAGCTTTTCTGCCTCTTTTATCATTTCAGATGATAAAAACAACATAGTATCATATCCTTTTAATCGTAAATGTGTATCTTTGACGGAGAATATTTTCGAAGATTTGTGAGCATTGTATAGGTCGGCTCAAATTTAAGAAGTATTTTTGAGCTTTTATCAATTACCGCAAAATACACATTTGCATCCCTGCGTCCTGATGTTGCGTCAATGGTTTTGTCAAACTGCTCATTAAGGCGTGCATTGTATGCCGCATCCTTTACAGATGCAAGCACCTCAAGCTCTTCGACACTAAAGGTTACAAGCCTCTTTCTTGCAGTTGCATTCATAATAACGTCAATATCAAGGCTGTCACCCGTAATAATATACTCAAATTCCTTGTTCATTCTTGATGAAAGCTTAAACGCGCCAAAATAAACACCTACTACCGCGAGCATCAGAATTCCGCCAAAACCGCCTGCCTTACCTAAAAACATAATAAGCAGGAAAAGCGCAACCACCGTTGCCGCAAAATAAAGCAGCACTGAAAGTAAAATTTCCTTTGCCCCTTTATTTCTTTTTATCATATATTCATTAAATTCCATTTTCAAATACCTCCGTTATATTCCTAAATCAAGTCCTGCGTTTCCACCCGAAGGTGCAGGTGCAGGCTGAGAAGGTGTCACGGGATCCGGTGCAGGTGTTACGGAAGGCTCCGTCGGCTGTGTTACAGAAGAATTTGGTGTATCAGGTGAAACCGCCTCTCCCTCGGGTGTCATTTCAATAACACCCTCAACCTGTTCGTTCTTTTCTACAACCTCTGCACTGCCCTTTGCCAGGTCATTTTCATTAAACTCATACGGATGCGATGTACAAAGCTTTGTGGGAATTTCGCTCTTTTTATATCTCTTGCTTGTAAGCTTACGGCAGGAGGGGGTTGCCCGCATCTTGCTTTCTGCACAAAGCATTACACTGTATGTTCCCTTTTCCTCATCTGCAAGGAACTTCTTGTTTTCAAGTCCTTCGTGAATAGGTGCCATAACCTTTCTCCACGCTACTGCCGCAGGGTTTGGTGAAAAGCCTCTGAGTGTTGCAGGCTCATCATATCCAAACCATACTGCACCTACATAATAAGGTGTGAAGCCTACAAACCATCTGTCGTTATTGCTTGAGGTTGTACCCGTTTTACCTGCGACACGCATTCCGCTAAGTCTTGCAGCAGTACCGGTACCACCGTTTACCGCATCTGTAAGCATTGAAATCACAGATTCTGCCGTTGATTCACTCATAGCAATCTGTTCCTTCGCCTTATGCTCTAAAATAACCTTACCGTCAGAGTCTACAACCTTTGTATAAAGTGACGGCTTAATATATTTACCGCCATTGGGGAAAGTACAATATGCGGCACACATCTCAAGAACACTCACACCGTCTGTAAGACCGCCCAACGCAATCGGGGCAAGTGCCACGTCAGAGAATACCTTTCCATTCTTTTCACGTTTTTTCACAAGTGTCGAAACATGAAGATTGTTTTTTACAAAATCAAATGATGCATCAGGTGTAAGGTAATTACAAATCTTTACCGCAGGCACATTTCGTGAGCCACGAAGTGCCGCCGCAACAGTAATTCTGCCCTTAAAGCTTCTATCATCATTTCTCGGTTTCCATTCGCCAAAGGAAACGGGTGAATCGTTTACGATTGATGACGGTGTAACAAGACCGTACTCAACCGCAGGTGCATATACGGAAAGGGGCTTTATCGTCGAGCCCGGCTGACGCAGAGTATGCGTTGCACGGTTAAGTGTACGGTTACCCTCCTTCTCCCCTCTTCCGCCTGAAAGCGCCTTTACAAGACCTGTGTACGGGTCCATAATAACCATAGAGGATTGTGGCTGAACTGCCGTGGATGCCTTCTGGAAGGCTGACGGGTCATTGTAAACATTGTCCATAGCCTCCTGCATCTTCATATCCATAGAAAGATAAATCTGTAATCCGCCGTTATAGAGTATCTTACTTGCATACTCCTTGGTGTAGTTATACTGCTCCATCAAATCTTCTATAACCTGGTCGATTGCAGCATCTGTAAAATAGCTCTGATAATTCTGACTGCCCTCTGCGTCCTTCTTTACAAATACGAGCTTTTCGTCAACTGCCTCTTCATATTCTTTATCAGTAATAAAGCCAAGCTGCTTCATCTTTTTAAGTATAACAAGCTGCCTTGCCCTGTTATTTTCAGGATTAACAAGCGGGTCGTACTTTGTGGGGAACTGCGTTATTCCTGCAAGAACGGCACATTCTGCAAGTGAAAGGTCACTGACCTCTTTACCAAAGTAGGTAAGCGCAGCACTTGCAACACCGTTACACTTCTGGCTGAGGTAGATGGTGTTAAGATAATATTCGAGGATTTCCTCCTTGGAAAGGTCTCTTTCCAGATTAAACGCCCTGTATATTTCCTGAATTTTACGCTTTATCGAATATTCGTCATCCCGCGTCAGATTTTTTATAAGCTGCTGCGTAATGGTACTTCCGCCGTAGCTGGAATTACCCTTTTTAGTTATATACTGAATTGCAGCGCCCATAAATCTTTTTAAGTCAACACCGAAATGGGAATAAAAACGCTCATCCTCAATTGCAACGAAGGCATTTTTCAAATGCTCGGGAATTTCGGAGCTTGTCGCCCAGATACGGTTTTCTGTGTCGTAAAGCTGCTCTACCTCGATGGTTTCGCCGCTGTCAGGGTCCTCGGCATATACAAAGGAAGTCAGGTTGAGGCGCATATTCTCAACATCAATAAGCTCTGCATCCTCAACATAACCAAGCAGTGACCCTACAACAAGACCTACCACCGCAATAACAATAATTCCCAATGTAACACCCAAAGCCATTAAGGCACGGGTTAATATACTCTTTTTACGCTTGCGCCCACTTTTTTTCTTAGCCATAAAGCGCACCTCCAAAAAGCAGATAAACTGCCGATTATACAGGCATAAATACCTATACATCATAAGTATAACACCAAAGCATTAAAAAAGTGTTACAAACGCAAGATTATTTGTATATCATACTAAATACAGGAAAAAATAAAGATAATGAAAAGCGAGGAGTGTTAGTATGAAACGCCACAGCGGTATATTTTACATCTTTCTCATGTGTATAATTGCATTTTCAGCATCAATGGCAGGCTACATTTCGGGGGTGCGTGCAACAGGGCAAAGGATGCGTCAGCAAACACGTCTTTCCGCCCCCTCCCCCTTTGTGCAGAGCCGTGCCCCTCTTCCAATAGAAGATACTATTCCAATTATAAATGCAGATACAGAAATTACAACCACATATATTCTTCGTGATAAGGACGGAAAGCTTGCCCTTTTCTCCAAATACTCTGACGGAAAGGAAAGCCTTTATCAGGACTATGACATTTTGACAAAGTCACTTCCAAAATCTGACCGAGAGAACCTTGCAGACGGAATAGAAGTTTCCTCCCTCAGCGAAGCACTGCAGCTTCTGGAGGATTATTCAAGCTGAAAGCCAAAGAATGTAATTCTTTATTTACCTTAACAAAACAATCCACCTTTTGCAGGTGGATTGTTTTGTTAATTTTGTTTGGCAACACTTTATTTTTTAATTCCAAATAGGAATTTTGTTCATTATACTTCCGTTTTGGAATTATGCCAAGAGATTTTTAGGATATAATCAAATAAAATATTCTAAAAAGGAAATTTAAACTTATGAAAACAAGAAAGCAAATGTATGGAAATAAAAATTCTGTTGGAAGGAATATCGAACAACTTAGAAAAGAACGTGGAATTAAACAAAAAGATTTTGTTGCACAAATTCAAACGATGGGCTGCGATATAAATCTTACAAGTTATTCAAAGCTTGAAGGACAAGTACGTAGTGCTACTGATAAGGAGATATTTGTTATAGCAAAAATCCTTGGCGTCAGTATGGAAGAACTTTTCGAGGAAGATTAAGCTGTAAACTTTAATTCAGCCATTTGAGTAGATGCCTTTACAAAATGTCACTTTTTGGGGATAGTCCCTAAAACGTGACATTTTGTATGATAATAAAATCAATTCTATTCCTTTTGTAATGCAGATATTGCAGGGAAATATGCAATTAATAATGTTATAATGGAAAGTATCCAGCCTATTGGCCACACAAGATACAAAAAGGTAAGATTTGGACAAAGCGGGAAAATTAAATATACCCACACAAATCTGAATACGCACATAAATATAAAGGTGGAAACCGTCGGCAAAATAGGCTTACCCATTCCACGCAAGGCACCGCCGATGATCTCGTTAATACCGCAGATAAAATATGTACTCGAAACAATAATCATTTTCTGTTGTGAATATTTAACAACTGCCGGAGCCCCGGACATAATCGACGATAGCTGCGCAGAAAAAACCGCTGACAATTCCCCGAATGTCACACCACCTGCAACCGTTATCAAAGTTGCACGTATAACCGTCTTTTTTACACGCTCTATATTTCCTGCACCAACGTTTTGCGAAACATATGGAATTGTGGCAA
>JAFSBF010000194.1 GCA_017441965.1 Clostridia bacterium
AGCTATTTACAATGCCGTTCCCGGCACCACCATTCAGCTTGCTCCCAGCGTGAACTACGGTACTGTCGTATTCGGTCAGAATGCTTCCGGTAGAGTAGTGGACATTACCGATATGGGCGGCGATGATACCGACAGTTCTATACTTCATTTTGTAAAGGTAATAGAAAACGAGGCTGACCGTATGACACGCCTTGTTAAAGATTTGCTGACGCTTTCTCAGCTTGACAGTTCAAAGAAGATTGAGCGCAGGAAAAAATTCGACCTTGCGCAGCTTATTTCTTCCGTAGCAGAAAAGCTCAGTATTCCTGCAAAAAACAGCGGTCACAGAATAAAGCTGGATATAAATATGAGCTCCCCCACCTGCTTTGGAGAGCCTGATGCAATTGAGCAGGTAATTACAAACATTATTTCAAACTCTATTAAATACACCCCCGGCGGCGGCAGAATTGATATAGCCTGCTACGGAGATTTTTCAAAGGCATATATTACCGTACGTGACAACGGAATTGGTATTCCCGCAAGCGACCTTCCCCGTATTTTTGAGCGTTTTTACCGTGTTGATAAGGCACGCAGCCGTCAGAGCGGCGGTACGGGACTTGGTCTTGCGATTGCAAAGGAAATAATACTGCGCCACGGCGGAACTATTGAGATAGAAAGTCCAAATCAGCGTGGCACAATAGTAAAAATAACGCTTCCTCTCTATAATATGGATACAGAGGAATAAAAAAAGTAATCAATCATTAAGCCGATTGTAACACTGTTGTAACATTGTTATTGTATAATAGTATCAGACGATAATATCTTATGGGAATGGATGTGTTATATAATGAAAAAACTCGGCGCACTATTCGCCGTTGTTATTGTAATATTAAGCTGTGTTTCTGCATCTGCAGCAAACCCCGCATATATTTCGGCAAATGACCCCGGAACAGTGCACGACCTTGTTGTTGTGAAAAAGCCTGAAACGAAAAATTCCGCAACTCTTAAAAAGACATACGGAATAACGGGAACAGGTAAAAGCGGTGTAAAGGTTGCTTATTACAAATTCAACGGTACTTCATACATATCAATAAAGGACTCTAACGGTGCTATGGCACAGACCACAATCGGTACTGCAAATGTTTTTTATAAGCAGGTTGCTCTTTCTGAAGGACATAATAAGTTTGCCGTAAGGGCGGAGGCTCCAAACGGCACATATCAGGTAGAGTATTTTGACATTAACGTACTTAATCAGAAAATTTTAAACAACGTCAGTGGTTTTTCCAACGGAATACAGTCTCTTTATAACGGCTGGATGAATTAACAAGGTATTAAAAGGTTTCAGGCAACAGTCTGAAGCCTTTTTATTTTCAGGCAGTCATCGGAAAACTGATGACTAGGAGGTGTGCATTATGCTGCGTGAGCGTATTAAAAGCTCTGCGATTATTATTTTAATAATAAATCTCATTTTTCTGACGGGACAGCTTTGGTTTGACAGTTCAACCACAATCGGTGCAGATACTATGCGCTATATCCGCACCCTCCCAATTGTTGAAAGGATATTCCCATTGCAGCCCGAATACAGTATTTCAAAGGAAAATCTTTCAAGACCGAGAAAATTTCTTATTAATGACGGTTCTCTCTGGATGGCATATTATAACACCGACATAGGCTTCTCCCCTATTGAGGAGCGTACAAGTGAGATAATAAAAGGGTTTTTAAGCGGCGATATAACCGCAAGCAAAAAAATTGACAACACCACATGGGAAGCAGGTCTTGAATCACTGAGCATTTATGTTGAGTATCCTGTCAGCTTTGATGCAAAAATGTTTTGCCTTATCATGGGTGTAGATGAAGACCGTGCACCGACAGAAATATCATCTCTGCACGACCTTATAATACTTCCCTCGAGCGAGGAAAGCAGTATTTGTATATTAGTGCGTGATTCTGCTGACAACGACTTTTATGCCTATATTTTAAGTGACCGTTATAAGCTTCCTGCATCTGACCTTTCCGTATACACAAATAACAATGACGGATATTATGAGCCTGCATTCAGTACAGGACTTCATCTTGGAGAGGAAAGTAAGGTTTCCCTTTCTCCCCTTGTTCTTTTTTCGGACTCACAGCCTTATACAGAGGTACTTCTCCCCCATAATCTTATAACTGAAAGCTCTAGAAACAGGCTCCTTGAAAACTTTTCATTTAATCCGCTTTCCGTTACCCCGTATGAGGACAGTGACGGTGCATCAAATTATATTGCAAATTACGCAACGGCAAAGCTTTATGGTGACTCCTTCTTTGAATACAGCTCTGTAAGTGATGACCGTGGTATACTGCTTGATGAGAGCGGTGATGCATATAACGTACTTAACGCATCAATTGATTTTGCAGAAAAAACGTGGAGCTGTGTTTCGTCTGAGCCGCTGAGCATCCTTGTAACAAGTGACCTTTCAGATTATGACAGTGAAAACGCCTACACGTTTAAGTTTGACTACTACTGCAACGGCAGACCCGTCGAAATAGTCCTTGATGAAATTCCGGGAAGGCAGAAAATGACCTCCGCTATCGAAATGACGGTAAAGGGCGGCAGACTTATTTCATACAGGCAGTATATGCGTTCTTATAACAATGTTTCTGTTCATATGCTTTCTGATACATTTGTCACGGCTCTTGATGATTTTGTAAAGGTACTTGACAAAGAGGCAAAAGAGAGCGTTACCATAAACGATATTTATATAGGTTATCTTGACCGTGGCGAGGTCGGCGAAATTAATGCCGCCTGGCTTGCAAAAACCTCCGACGGAAAAATTTACCGCTATAGCGCAAAGGAGGGTAATGATGAACTGGAGTAAGATAAAAAATATAATGATAATGTTCCTCATTGCTATGAATATTGCAATGCTTGCTTTTATAGCAATGACATCAATGCGTGATGCCGCTGTTCCCGAGGATGTTATCTCCGCCTCACTGTCAGTTATGCAAAGGGACGCCTTTAAATGCGACAGAGAAATTTTTCCGTCAAAAAGGTACACCCTCCCCCGTCTGAGTGTGAAATTTTTCAGCGCAAGTGAGCTTTCAGAATTATTTTTTTCAAAGCAGCTTGCCTTTCGTACTGTAGATGACTCCCTTGTTGCAAGGGAGGATAAGGCAACACTCACCGTATCGAAAAATCATTTTCTTTATAAAAGCGGTTATGATGCTGACCCTTCCCATAGTGCAAAAAAAGTGAAGCGTGCACTCCGGAAAGCGGGCATAAATATGAGCGGCAGCGTTTATGACAAAAAAGAGGATTGCTTCTACTTCATGTATAAGGACGTAAACCTCTTTAATATGTATATCAGTGCAAAGCTTGACTCCGACGGAGAGCTTTGCTATGTATCAGCACAGTGGCCTTCAAAGCTTTCTAAGCTTGAGGATAAGGAGCTTTCCTTTACAAGCGTTATTACAAAGCTTATAGCCGCCTTTCCTGATGGCGGCAGAGTAACGGCAATTGAGCGGGGTTACGCACTTCATTCATCGGGAAGTAAGTTTTTCTTCTCCCCCTCCTGGCGGGTTAATGTAGACGGTCAATCTAAAATAATTGAATAAAAAGAAGCGTGCCGCTTCACCCATTTCGCATCCCTACTAAATTCAAATACGACAAATGTCGCTTGCGATAAAATTGCGCAATTCCCTATACGGAAAGATGCGACACATTGGGCTATCCCCAATGTGTCGCATCTTTCCTTTACTATACTGTATGATTATTTACTTATCTGTGCGAGAGCCTCTTCCTGCTCCTTCTGCACATCTTCAAAAACTGAAATCATAGGTTTAATATCCTTGCCTTTAAGCTTTCTGTCAACATAGTTTCTCGTAATCTTCATCACAAGACCCGAAAGAGCTAAAACGCCAATAAGGTTGGGCACCATCATCAGACCGTTAAACGTATCTGATATATCCCACGCAAGTGATGATGTAAGCAGCGCACCGCACAAAATCATTACAAGGTGTATAACCTTATACAAAACAACAGATTTTGTACCGAAAAGGTATTCCCATGCCTTTGAACCATAATGGTCCCAGCCAAGAACAGTTGTAAATGCGAAGAGAAGAATTGCAATTGCAATAAACCTCTCTCCCCAGATACCAAACAATCCTGCAAAAGCCTTTGCAACAAGGTTTGCATCGGTTGCCCCTGCAGCCATCATACCTGTTTCAAGATTAATAATTCCTGAGGTTAAAACAACAAGTGCTGTCATTGTACATACAACCATAGTATCGGCAAACACCTCAAAAATTCCCCAGAGGCCCTGACGAACAGGCTCTATAACATTTGAATTGGAGTGTACCATTACAGAAGAACCAAGACCTGCCTCATTGGAGAATACGCCCCTCTTACATCCTTGTGTGATGATTTCTTTAACGGCGATACCGCTGACACCGCCCCACACTGCAGGTGCAGTGAACGCATATTTAAAGATTGATGCAAATGCTGCGCCGATACTTTTGAAATTAACACCTATTATGATGAGGCTTCCAGTAACAAAAAGCACTACCATAAAGGGAACAATCTTTTCCGCAAAATTTGCAATTCTTTTAAGTCCACCGAGAATAATAAGTGTAGCAATTACAAGGATTACAATACCTATAATAAGATGATACATTGTAACCTGACCAAACGGAACAGAGGAAAGCGCAGGAACATCAAATGCAGACACCATATTTACAACTATCTTATTTACCTGACCCATTGCACCTATACCAAAGGATGCGAGTATTGCAAAAATTGAGAAAAGTATTGCCAGCATTCTACCTATGTATTTGCAGCCCTTATATTTTCCAAGACCTTCCTCAAGATAGTACATCGCACCGCCTGACCATTCACCGTCAGCATTTTTTCTTCTGTAATATATACCAAGCACATTTTCAGAGTAGTTTGTCATCATTCCGAAGAATGCCGCAACCCACATCCAGAATACTGCACCGGGACCGCCGCCGACAATTGCCGCTGCAACACCTGCGATATTACCTACACCAATTGTTGCCGCAAGTGCAGTACAAAGTGCCTGAAATTGTGAAATTGATTTTCCCTTTACGTGACCTGAAACATCCTTTTTAAAAAGACTTCCAAGTGTTTCAGAAAACCAGTGACCGATGTGTGTAATCTGAAAAACACCTGTAAGGATTGTCATAATCACACCTGTTGCCAAAAGCAGGTATAAACCCTTACCCCAGACAAAACTGTTAATGTCATTATTAAAGTTTGTCAGCCATTCAAAAAAGTTTACCATAAAAAATACTCCTTTCGCTAATTGCGCTCAAGGAGGATAGAAGTCTTTCACAGACTTTACATAAAAAACGGAGCTTTTGCACATCACAAAAACTCCGCATAGTAAACAAAAGTCTGTTACGACCTGTACCTCCGTCCTTTTGCCTGAGAGATTAGCCCCTTTTTTCAAGAGCCTTGCACCTTCGGCATCCTTTTGTTTCTTTACAAGAAACGGACTTCTCCGGAGCGCTATCCGTCTGCAGTCTTTACTCAAAAGTGAGAACCTGAGAGTGTTACTCCTTCGGTAGGCTTATCGCCTTTTCCTGCATACTTCGCTTAGCCTCTATAAAATTAACGTATTTATTATGGCACATATTTTTACATTTGTCAATCTTTTTTCCAAATTTTCTGCATTCAACCTTAATAATGCCATAAATTTGATTGACAACAAAGAAAAATAACGATATAATATTGTGGTTAGTAACTATTAAAAGGATGATGATTAATGCATTGGTCAGAAGAAATTGCAAAAAGAATAATCGAGCGTAACCCTGACAAGGAGGAATATGTCTGCGCCGCAGGTATCAGCCCGTCAGGTTCTATTCATATCGGAAATTTCCGTGATATTGCAACAAGCTACTTTGTAGTGCGTGCCCTTAGAAAAATGGGACGTAAAGCAAGGCTTCTTTTCTCATGGGACGAATTTGACAGATTAAGAAAGGTACCCGTAAACGTTGCAAAGGTGCGTGACGATATGGAGCAGCATATCGGTAAGCCCTACGTTGACGTGGAAAATCCCTTTGCGGACAGCCCCGAAATAAAGACATATGCCGAGTATTTTGAGAAAGAATTTGAGCAGTCTATCGTTAAATTCGGTATCGAAATGGATTACCGCCATCAGGCAGATATGTACAGAAGCGGTAAGTATGTTGAGCATATTCTTCACGCACTTCGTAAGCGTGGGGAGATTTTCGATATTCTCGACTCCCACCGTACGCAGGATGCACAGGAGGGTGAGCGTGAGGCGTATTACCCAGTAAGCATCTACTGCCCCGTTTGTGGTAAGGATACAACAAAAATTCATTCTCTTTCAGACGATTGCACCGTTGCACAGTTTAGCTGTGAGTGCGGTCATAGCGGAGAGTTTGATTTTACAAAGGACTTTAACTGTAAGCTTGCGTGGAAGATTGACTGGCCTATGCGCTGGATGTATGAGGGTGTTGACTTTGAGCCGGGCGGAAAAGACCACGCCGCAAGAAACGGAAGCTACGATACAAGCAAGGATATTTCCAAGGCAATTTTCGGCTATGAAGCTCCCCTTTTCCAGGGTTATGAATTTATTGGTATAAAGGGTACTACGGGTAAGATGTCAGGTTCATCAGGACTTAACCTTACACCCGACACTCTTTTAAAGCTTTATCAGCCTGAGGTTATTTTGTGGCTTTATTCAAAGACGGAGCCGCTCAAGGCGTTTGACTTCTGCTTTGATGACGGAATACTTCGTCAGTATTTTGAATTTGACAAAATGCAGACAGCCTGGGAGGATGGCACTGCTGATGAGCATACTTCGGCTATTATGTATAATACCACTGTTGAGGGCAGAAAGCCCGCTACAGTACCGATGTCACTTCTCGTTCAGCTTGGCAGTGTAGTTAATTTCAATGTTCCTATGCTTGAAATAGTGTTTGAGAAAATCGGCACTCCCTATAAATATGCTGACTTTGCAGACAGACTTGAACGTGCGAAATTCTGGCTTGAACAGTGTTCACCAGAGAACGTAAACCGTCTGCGCACTTATCGTAACTGGGAGCTTTACAATAGCTTTACAGACGAGGAAAAAAAGGAAATTGATCTTCTTTGCAATTTCCTGAAAACAGACGGATACACACTTGACGACCTTAATGCAGAGCTTTATGCAATTCCCAAGAAAATTTTTGGCGAAGATTTGGATCAAAAAGAGCTTAAGGGTATTCAGGGACAGTTCTTCAAGAATGTGTACAAGCTTATTATTGATAAGGAACGCGGACCAA
>JAFSBF010000195.1 GCA_017441965.1 Clostridia bacterium
AGACCTACAATGTAGAGGTAGCACCGAAGTATCTTACAAAAATTACAAATACATATGTTGATGAAAATTCAAAGCTTGATACAGTTTATATTACCAATTTTGCAAAGCTTGAAAAGGCGGTAGCATTTGCAGCTGTTTATACCAAGAACACTGCAGGTGCATATGCCCTCAAGGGTGTGCAGAAAGCAGATGATATTACATATATCACGGCAAAAGGTTCACAGACAATAGGCTTTGCTGAAAACAAGCTGACAGTAGGCATCGGTGATGAAATAAGAGTATTTTTGTGGAATGACACAAACTCTCTTACCCCTATAGCAAAAGCCTTCAGCCACGAATATAGTGCAGAAGATGCCGAGTAATAATTTGTATGGTGTTGCGTGCGGAGAATTCCGCACGCATACACCCTAAATAAAAACGAAAAAAGGAGCGAATTTTATGAAGAGATTATTTGCGCTGATGTGTGTAGCAGGTATTCTTTTAACCGGATGCGGAAAAGAGAAAGCCTCCAACAATGATGCGGTGAAAGCAGACCTTTCAAAATACCCCATTGAAACAACGCAGAAGCTCACCTATTTTAAAAATATGCCCAGTAACCTTTCGGGCAATATTACAAATTATGGTGAAACAGAGTATGCAAAGGAGTTTTCTAAGCGTACAGGCGTAGAAATAGAGTATATCCATCCTGCAGCAGGACAGTTTGCAGAAAGCTTCAATCTGATGATTGCATCAGGTGAAATAGCCGATATTATTGACGCCAGCTGGTTTTTTCAGTACGCAGGCGGACCGGGAAAGGCTATAAGTGATAAAATTATTGTTCCCCTTAATGATTACAAGGAATATGCGCCCGCATATTTTGAGTTTTTGAAGCAGCATCCCGACCTTGATAAGCACGCAAAAACAGACGAAAAGGATTACTACGGT
This sequence comes from Clostridia bacterium, assembly GCA_017441965.1. Lineage (GTDB taxonomy): Bacteria > Bacillota > Clostridia > UMGS1883 > UMGS1883 > UMGS1883. Next base: position 925 of record JAFSBF010000195.1, read on the forward strand.
TTCCCGCTTATTATGGAAAGCGAGAAAATGCTTATTACAACAGGACCTACCGTTCGTGCAGACTGGCTCAAGGATTTGGGACTTTCTGTACCTGAAACGGTTGAGGATTGGGAAGTTATGCTGAAAAAGTTTAAAGAAGAAAAAGGTGCTGAATCACCATTTTCTTTTAACTATTCGAATGAAACCCTGCAGCAGTTCTTCCTTGCAATGCTTGGAACACGTACCGATAGCTACGTTGTAGATGGCGAAATTAAGTATGGTGGCGTACAGCCTGAATTTAAAGAGGCACTTGCCACAGCCAACAAATGGTTTAAGGATGGCTTACTCGATAAAAACTTTGTATCAGCTGACGACAAGACTATCAGCAGTCAGGTTCTTAACGGTCAGACAGGCGCATCATTCCTCAGCGGCGGCAGAGAAATCGGTCAGTTCTTAAAAGATGGTGTAAAACCCTCAAAGGAATTTGATTTAGTAGCAGTACCGTTCCCGTCACTTGTACGCGGTGAGTACAATTCCTATATCTCCAGAGGAATTCTTATGAGCAGTTCGAGCTCCGCAATTTCTGCACAGTGCAAAAATCCTGCATTGGCTGCAAAGGTGCTCGATTATTCTTACACAGACGAGGGAATTATTTTAGCCAATTACGGTATAGAGGGAACAAGCTTTGACTATGTGGATGGCGAACCGATATATACTGATATAATTACAAATAATCCCGATGGATTAAATATGTCACAGGCACTTGGTATGTATGTACGTGCAGGTGGCGGCGGCGGTGACTTTATTAATACAGAAGGATACCTTAATCAGTATTATGCACTCCCGCAGCAGAAGGCGGCACTTGGAGAGTGGTCAAAGCTCAGTGAAAGGGCGGAGAAGGAAAGTCTTGCATGGAGCTTAACCCCCACAACAGACGAGTCTTCGGAATATGCACGTATTATGAATGAAGTAAAGAAATATCAGGCACAGATGACTGTTAAGTTTATAACAGGAATTGAGCCTCTCAGTAACTTTGATAAGTATGTAGAAACCTTAAACGGCTACGGACTTCAGAGGGCACTTGAAATTCAGAAAGCGCAGTACGACAGATTCCAGAGCAGATAACAAAGAACATATGGAGGCAATATGAAAATCAAGAGTTCTTTATCGAAAAAGATTTTTGACATCTTTAATGTCATTTTAATGCTGTGTGTTGCGTTTGTAACGATTTATCCTTTATGGTACGTTATCTGCGCATCATTCAGCGACGGAAACCGCCTTATGGCAGACAGCAGTGCGCTGTTTCTGCCACTGGATTTTTGTTTTGACGCTTACATAGGAGTTTTCAAAAATAAATTTATCCTGGGCGGATTTACAAACACATTCCTCATTTTGGTGGGAGGACTGTTTGTCAGTATGGTTCTCACCATAATTGCAGCATATGGCTTGTCCAGAA
>JAFSBF010000196.1 GCA_017441965.1 Clostridia bacterium
AACGGTGCGTGTTGCGAGGTTACTGACGAAATAACGGGGATGTACCTTTTTCCGTATGAAAACGTGATGTACGCTGATATGCCCGAGTGGGGAAAGCTATACGATATAGATTTTACATATGACGGAGGAAAAAGTGTTGACCTTTTCACCTGCACGGGGCAGTGTGAAAGAGAAAAACGACCTCTTTCGTGCAGAATATTTCCGCTGACGCCGTATGCACACCGTGATGAAGAACTTAAAATAGTTATGGATACAAGGGGGAAGGGAATGTGTCCTCTGGCAACGGCAATGAAAATCAATGCCCTTTCTCCACAATTTGTAAAAAAGGTAACAGAGGCAATGGAGCTTTGTATGCACGTTAAAGAGACACGTGAATTTATATATGCACTTACAGAGGAACTTGACAAGATTGTTTTATGAAAGAGAGGGAATTTATGAGCAGTTGTTATTTTGCAATTATTGACCTTGGCTCCAATTCTGTCAGAATGAGCGTGAACGAGCTTGAGAAAAACGGTAATTGGCGTGTGGTTGAAAAGCTGCGCTCTACAGTGCGCCTGAGTGAAGGAATGAGTAATGACAATTTTCTAAAGGAAGAGCCGATGGCACGTGTTATCGAAACAGTGAAGACCTTTTGCGATAAGGCAAGGGAGTATAAATGCGTGTCAATTGCCGCAATTGCAACGGCAGCGCTGAGAAATGCGGCGAATAAGGAGCTTTTTATTGAGCGTGTTAAAAAAGTGGCAGGAATTGAGTTTGAAATAATCAGCGGCGAGGATGAGGCGTATTTCAGCTATCTTGCCGTGCGTGAAACGATAGGCATAAAGGACGGTGTGATTTTTGATACGGGTGGCGGAAGTACGGAAATTACACTTGTCAAAAATTCATCTGTAGTTCACAGTATAAGTCTGCCGCTTGGTGCAGTTGTAATGACGGAAAAAATGGCGCATAAATCCAATATGCAGCTTTATAAATACGTTATGTCGTATATAGGGGGTATAGACTGGCTTGATGAGTGTGAGTCACTTCCCGTATACGGTATAGGCGGAAGTGCACGTACAATGGCATCCCTTTATAAAAAGAGGGCGGTTAGCAGCACCGAGCTTGACGGAATGAAAATTCCCTATGGAGCGATTGCAAAAATTTATGAAAATATATATAACACCGCACCCGAAAAACGCAAGTGCATTAAAGGAATGGACATATCACGTGCCGATATAATACTTGCAGGGGTGACACCTGCGAAGGTACTTATGGATATGATTGGAAGCCCATGTGCATATATTTGTGCATCAGGAGTAAAAGAGGGCGTATTTTTCAGAATGAAGGAAGAAATGCAAAAATGAGTTTGAATGTTGTATTGGTAGAGCCTGAAATTCCGCAGAACACGGGAAATATTGTGCGTACGTGTGCCGCAACGGGGACAAGGATTCATATAGTAAAGCCGATGGGCTTTGAAATTGATGATAAAAAGCTAAAGAGGGCAGGGCTTGATTACTGGCATTTTCTCAATATTCAGTATTATGAGGGGCTTGATGACTTTTTTGAGAAAAATAGTGGAGGGCGGTTTTTTTACCTTAGCTCCAAAGCACCTGCATCGTATACGGATGTAGAGTATAAGGATAATGATTTCCTGCTTTTTGGCAAGGAAACAAAGGGGCTTCCCGAAAAGCTTCTGATTGATAATCCCGAGCGTGCGGTGCGTATACCTATGATAAGCAGTGCAAGATGTCTTAACCTTTCAAACAGTGTTGCAATAGTTGTTTATGAGGCGCTACGACAGAATGAATTTAAGGCACTGACAAAGGAATCGGATTATTTGTATGGAATTATCGATTAAAAAAGAAGCGTGACGCTTCACCCCTTTCGCGTCCCAACTATATTCAATTACGGCAAAGGTTGCTCGCAATAAAATTACGCAAATTCCTATAAGGTAAAAAAGCACTTGGCAGGATTAATCCTGCCAAGTGCTTTTTAGAGCTATATAGAAATTAGAGAACAACGCCGTCTTTGAATATTGAGATTTCCTCGCATTTATTAATTTCGTTTTTAGCCTGCTTGCCGTTTGCAATGTCAATGCAGTAGTCAAGAAGTGCCTCTGTCGGGTCGATACCATCAAGAAGAGGACTTGCATCAAAATCAATCCAGTTCGCCTTTTTCCGGGCAAGAGAATGATTGGTTGCAATTTTGATTGTGGGAACGGGTGCACCGAGAGGTGTTCCTCTGCCCGTAGTAAATAAAATCATATGTACACCGCACGCAGTAAGGTTTGTAACGGCAACAATATCATTTCCCGGTCCGTTAAGGAGTGAAAGACCGTTTTCCTTAAGCATATCTCCGTAATCAAGAACGTCAACAACCTCTGAAAGACCGCCCTTCTGCACACAGCCAAGTGATTTTTCCTCGAGTGTTGTGATACCGCCCGCCTTGTTTCCGGGGGAGGGATTTTCATATACAACCTGATTGTGACGAATAAAATACTGCTTGAAATTATTTATAAGAGAAACAGTTTTATCAAAAATTTCACGGTTTTTACAGCGTTTCATCAAAAGATGCTCCGCACCAAACATTTCGGGAACCTCTGTAAGAACGCAGGAACCGCCCATTGAAATTAATAAATCTGAAAGTCTGCCTACAAGGGGGTTTGCGGTAATTCCGCTGTAGCCGTCACTGCCTCCGCATTTAAGACCTATTTTAAGCTCTGAAATGCTGATGGGGGTACGGGGGATAAGAGCAGCCTTTTCCTGAAGCTCCTTTACAATTTTTATACCGTCTTCAATTTCATCGCTGCAGTCCTGTGCGTTAAGAAATCTTACACGCTCGTCATCCCATTTGCCGAGAACGGTTTTAAACTGGTCGATATAATTATTTTCGCAACCAAGACCTAAAACAAGCACACCGCCTGCATTGGGATGGTTAACAAGACCTTTGAGTACAAGCTGTGTTGTAGAGTGGTCATCGCCAAGCTGTGAACAACCGAAAGGATGTGTAAATGCCTTTGCACCTGTTTTTTCAGCTATAAGCTTTGCCTGACTGTTTACACAGCCAACTGTAGGGATAATCCATACATCATTTCTTATTCCCACACTGCCGTCGGGGCGTCTGTAGCCCATAAATGTGCGGTCAGTTGTAATTTTATCATTTTTAACCTCGCCCGGCTCATATGTGTACTCAAGCTCACCTGAAAGGTTTGTTTTCATATTATGGGTATGAACGTGCTCATCCTTTTTAATGTCGCAAATTGCGTGCCCGATGGGCTGACCGTATTTAATAATGTTTTCTCCGCTTTTAATGTCAAAGCGTGCATATTTATGCCCGTCCTCAAGATTTACGAGGACGTTGTCAAGCTCATTTATTAACATATTTTTTTACCTCCTCGCAAAGATGGCTGAGGTCTTCATCCCACAAAGCTGTGTTACTGAGGATTTCCTCCACAGATGCATTCTTCATAAAATCGCAAACGTCTTTATCGTCGTTTGTCATATCAGTTCTGTAAAAATCAATAAGCTTAGCAAAAGAGAAGATGAGTGTTTCGGGCATCTTATCAAATCTCTTTATATATTCAAGGATTGACGGAAGAACACGCACCTTGAATTTACTTACTGAGTTAAGTGCAATTGAAGAAAGGTAATGCTTTATGTACGGGTTTGAAAAACGTGTGATAACATTATCGGCATACTCTGTAAGTTCATCCTTTGGAAGGTCGAGAGTGGGGATGATTTCATCATATACACATTTTTTTATGTGTGAAAGCATTTTTTCATCATCTACGCAGGATTTAACAGTATCAAAACCCTCTAAAAGTGCGTACGGAACAAGTGATGTATGTGCACCGTTAAGGATACGCACCTTCCTTGTGCGGTACATTGCAAGATTGTCTGTGATAATTACGTTAAGGTCGCACTTATCGAAGGGAATTTCACTGCAAAGCTCTTTATAGCCGTCGATAACCCAAAGGTGGAAATACTCTGAAGTGTTGAGCATATTATCCTCATAACCGAGGTCGATTTTTTCATCCTTGGGGAAGCCTGTGTTAATTCTGTCAACAAGTGTGTTGCAGAAGATATTTTTATCCTGCACCCACGCTATGAAATCGTCACCCAAATCCCAGAGCTTTGCATACTGAAGAATAACATTTTTCAATGTTTCACCGTTTTTATCAATAAGCTCACACGGTAAAAATACAAAGCCGTCAAGTCCCATTTCAAAGCGCTTTTTAAGAAGCTGTGTAACCTTTGCAGGGAACGAAACGGGGGGAGTATCGGTAAATTTATCATTTTCGTTAAAGCAGATACCTGCCTCGGTAGTATTTGATACTATAAAGCGGAAAGAGGGATTTTCTGCAAGTGCAAGGTAAGAAGCATAATCCTCATAAGGCTTTACGCAGCGTGATATAACGTCAATTTTCCTTGTATCAACACCCTCGCTGCCGCGGCATATGTGTGTGTAGGTGCAATTTTGCGCTGTGAGCATATCGCACATACCGTTTTCGATAGGCTGAACAACAACAACCTTTCCTGCAAAATCTGTTTTTTCATTTACAATCTGAAGCATCCAGTCAACAAAGCCACGTAAAAATCCGCCTTCGCCGAACTGTATAATTTTTTCTGTATACATAGTTATTCCTCCTTGAGTATTATTAATTTGAGTATATGTCAAAATTTTGGCAGTTTCAATTAAATTTTTGCTATTTTTGCGTTAAAATATCAATTTTTTGCTTGAAATAAGGCCGAATAGCTGATATATTAATATATAAAGGAAAATTATAAAAATAAGGGGGGAGCAAAGTGAGCCTTGCGATAAATGAGGTTATACAAAATTTTACCGTTACAAGGGAAAAACGTGCAGGGGCGTATAATATGATTGATGCCCACTATCACGACCATTACGAAATATATTTTCTGGCAAAGGGCAGTGTGCGTTATTTTATCGGTGATAAAGTTTTTGACCTTAATGAAGGCGACGTTGTTTTAATTGCCCCCCATATAATACACAAGACGGCAACCCTTAAAAATCAGGGCGCTGAAAGAGTGGTAATAGCATTTACAAATGAGTTTGTAATGTATCCGCAAAGTGACAGAATATTTTCCTGCTTTAAAGCAATTCACTTTAAAGAAGCCCCCGTGAGGGAGCTTGTGGAAAAGGCAGAGGCAGAATGTATAAGAAATGACCGATACTGTGAAGATTTGGTGGCAGGATATATACGTGAAATCCTCATAAAGCTTAACCGCCTTGCAGATGAAAACCTCAGTGAGGAGCTTTCCCCGAATAACTCCATAATACAAAATGCGGTAAGATATATTTCGGATAATTACGCATCTGAGCTTACCCTTAGTCAGCTTGCAAGGAGTTTTGGCCTTAGTGAAAGCCACTTTTCACGTCAGTTTAAAATGTATACGGGCTTTGGTGTGAATGAATATATTTCTACGGTGCGTGTAAAAAATGCGGAAAAAATGCTCGTCACAACAAAGCTGCCCGTGACACAGATTGCGCAGGATTGCGGCTTTAATTCAAGCAGCTATTTTGCGGCAGTGTTTAAGAGAGTAAGAGGACTTTCCCCCGGTGAAGTGCGCAGAAAAAGGAGGGAGCAAAAGTGAGATTTATTAAAAAGGTATTTAGCTTTATTTTCCTTATTATATTTATAGCAGTAATGGTAGTTGTCGCACTTGGCTACGGAAAGTACAAGCAGGCGGTAGGCTTACTTCCAATTCAGACAGCGGCAAAAAATATTAAAAGTGATGATAGCTTTACCCCGATTGATGAGATTTCGCCTACCTTTACAGATGCTATGATTGCAGTTGAGGACAGACGGTTTTACAAACACAAGGGTGTTGATATAATCGGCATAGGAAGGGCAATCAAAACAAATATTGAGAAACGCTCCCTTTCGGAAGGGGGTAGCTGTATTACGCAGCAGCTTGCAAAAAATATCTATTTTATGCACGATAGCTCGCTGAGCCGTAAAGTGGCAGAGGTTATGATTGCAATTGAACTCGAAAAGGAATTTTCCAAAGAGGAAATTCTGGAGCTTTACTTTAATGTTATTTATTATGGAAGCGGTTATTATAATATAGCCGATGCGTGCAAAGGATATTTTGATAAAACACCATTGGCAATTACAGATTATGAGGCAACGTTACTTGCAGGAATTCCAAATGCACCGTCTGTATATTCGCTTGACAATAACCCTGACCTTGCGAAAAAGAGGCAGAAAACGGTTATTAAAGCTATGGTTGATATGAAATATATGACAAAGGAATGGGCGCAGGAGCTAATTGAGATGCAATAGGGGGCGGATAATATCCGCCCCTACTACGAGGTGAGAAATTATGGATAAATATAATATAACGGGAATGAGCTGTGCGGCGTGCAGTGCGCGTGTGGAAAAAGCAGTGTCACAGCTTGATGGCGTTACAAGCTGCAGTGTAAATTTACTTACAAATTCAATGATAGTTGAGGGAACTGCCGATGCAAACGCAATTATTGCTGCAGTAAACGATGCAGGCTACGGTGCAAGCCGTGCGGGCGAGAGGCGCAGTGAAAATTCAAATGAAGATTTAGAAGGAAGCTTCGAGCTTAAAAAGATGAAGTCGCGTCTTATTTCATCAGTGATATTCCTTAGCTTGCTGATGTATTTTTCAATGGGGCAGATGCTTTTCGGCATTGAATACATCGGGATTTTCAGGGATAATATTATTGCGGTAGGAATTGTGCAGATGCTCCTTTCGGGAATAATATTAGTAATAAATCAGAAGTTTTTTATCAGTACGTATAAAAGTACGCTTCACCGTGCGCCCAATATGGATGTTTTGGTAAGTCTTGGCTCGGCGGCATCCTTTATATACAGCGTATATGCTCTTTTTATGATGACGGATGCGCATATGAAAGGCGATATGGCGCTGGCACATTCATATATGCACGAATTTTATTTTGAAAGTGCGGCAATGATACTTACCCTTATAACTGTGGGAAAAATGCTTGAAGCATATTCAAAGGGAAAAACAACTAATGCTATAAAAAGTCTGATGGATTTAGCACCGAAAACGGCAACTGTTATACGTGACGGAAAAGAAATTGTAATTTCGGCAAGCGATGTTAAAGAGGGGGATATCTTCATTGTAACCCCGGGAAAAAGTATTCCTGCCGACGGTATTGTAGTTGAGGGTAAAAGCAGTGTGAATGAAGCGGCACTGACGGGTGAAAGTCTGACCGCAGATAAGGAAGCAGGCGACAGGGTATCAGCGGCAACCATAAATCAGTCGGGATTTTTAAAATGCCGTGCCACGAATGTAGGAAGTGATACAACCCTTTCAAAAATTATACAGATGGTAAGCGATGCCGCCGCAACTAAGGCACCTATCGCAAAGAT
>JAFSBF010000197.1 GCA_017441965.1 Clostridia bacterium
CCTGCCTGTCCCGGGAGGAATCTCCCTTCTTTCATTCGTTGAACGGAGAATGGAAATTTTATATATTCTGATGAATCAAAGATTAATATCGTGCCTAGAACTTGCTCGGAGATTTTCTGTGCCTGCGTTTACAATAGGTACAGATATAACCGCTTTAAGCAGAATTGCACCGGTTTCAAGTAAAATGGGTAGATACGGCGGAGTGTATATTATTGATGAATATAAGCGTGAAAGAACCTATTTAACTCGTGATGAGGAAAAAGTTATAGAAAGACTTATTCCTACACTAAATGGTAGAGATAGGGAACTTTTACAAATGGTGTTATAGCTCATAAATATAATAAAGCAATAGTGCCCAAGGATTAATCCTTGGGCACTATTGCTTCTTCAAATGCAAAGACATTCCTTACAATATAAAGGGTTCGTCTATGCGCGTTATGGTGGAGGCGAGGGGAGTTGAACCCCTGTCCGAAAACATATTCACACAGGCATCTCCGAGCGCAGTCACTTCTTTATCATTCCCTCCGCCGCAAGGCAAGTGACAGCCCATACGGTTTTAGTAGCTTCATTTGTCATGTATGGCGCAAAGCTTAACCATATCACGTTCACCACTGCGTGACGCTCTTATCCGAGCCGTGGTCCTCCCGGTAAGAACGGCCGCCTGAATTTAGGCAGCGTAAGCTAAATTATTGTTAGCGTTTAAATTTAAAAATTGGGATTTTAACGCAGTTCCCGCTGCGGCTCGCTTCCCATGCTTCAACATCCCCGTCGAAGCCGGTACGCCCCCATATAGTGATGCTACACCTTTGCAGCATCATATAGTATACATTAAAAAATATTAAAATGTCAACAGTTAATTACTGGTTTTGCGCCTTAAGTTATTGGTTTTGCGCTTTAAGAGTTCTCTCAATCATTCTTCCCGCATCTCTTTTAGCTGCATCATCACGTTTATCATAAAGCTTTTTACCGCGTGCTACTGCAATAGTCATTTTAACCCTTTGTCCTTTAAGATAAATGTCGAGGGGAATAAGTGTAAGTCCTTTTTGCTTTACAGTTCCCAAAAGTTTCATTATTTCACGTTTGTGCATTAAAAGCCTTTTTGGTCTTAACGGCTCTCTGTTAAAGATATTACCCTTTTCATACGGCGAAATATGCATACCGTGCACAAACATTTCACCCTTATCAATTTCGCAATAGCTTTCCTTGAGGTTAACCTTTCCCATACGGATTGATTTAACCTCTGTTCCAAAAAGCTCAATGCCTGCCTCGTACTTTTCTTCTATGAAGAACTCGTGGGTTGCGCTTCTGTTTTGAGCGAGAAGCTTTCTCTTTTCGTTTTCTGCCATTATCAGTTCCCCCTTCAAGGAGTAAAAAATCTATTCTGCGTGAAACCTTGCTTGCGGCAGCAAGCTTTACCTTTACAACATCGCCTATGGTAAAGGTATGTCCTGTGCGTTCACCGTAAAGAGACAAGGCTTTTTCATCAAAAACATAATAATCATCACGAAGTGTTTCAAGCCTTACAAGACCTTCAACAGTATTAGGAAGCATTACAAAGAAGCCAAAACCCGTAACAGATGAAATGACACCCTCAAATTCCTTACCGACAAACCCTTCCATATATTCAGCCTTTTTGATATCAAGTGTGTCACGCTCACACATTGCTGCGGCGTTCTCTCTTTCGCTGCACTGCACTGATGCTTCGTGAACAAAAGCGCTGAGATACGATTTTGTTTTATTGTCGTTTTCTATTATTGCCTTTAACGCCCTGTGACAAACAAGGTCGGGATAGCGGCGTATAGGGGAGGTGAAATGACAATAATTATCAAGCATTAATCCAAAATGACCGTCGTTTTTACTGTCATACTTAGCCTTTGCCATACTCCTGAGTAGCATAGTTGAAAATGCCGCCTCCTGCGGAGTGTCTGAAACTTCTTGCATAAGTGCATGTAAGCTTCTGCAATGCTCGTAACCTTTATTATATATGAAGTTAAGTGTATTTTCAAGCTTTTCTTTATTAGGCTCGTCGTGAACTCTGTAAATTGCGCCAATATTATTCTCACACAAAAATTTTGCAACGACACTGTTTGCGGCAACCATAAATTCCTCAATTATTTTATTCGCAAAGGAATTTTCACGCTTTACAATATCTATTGTTTTTCCGTCTTTGTCAAAAACCGCCTTTGCCTCGGGAATGTTAAAATCAATTGTTCCACGCTCGCTTGTTTTTTGTGCAAGAAGCAAATAAAGCTCATACATTGCATCAAGCATAGGAAGAAGATGCGAATATTTTTCGCACAAAAGGGGAGGTTTTTCACTTAGCAAAAGTCGTACGTTTTCATATGTCATTCGTGCCGTGCTTTTTATATATGACTTATGAAAAGTGGTTTTTATAATATTACCATTATTGTCATAATGAAGAAATACCGACATTGTAAGCCTGAGCACCCCTTCATTGAGAGAGCATATTCCGTTTGAAAGCCTTACGGGGAGCATAGGTATTACTCTGTCCGCAAGATAAACACTTGTACCTCTTGAATAAGCTTCCTTATCAAGCGGAGAATTTGGTTTTACATAATGACTTACATCGGCAATATGAACGCCTAAGACATATCCGTTTTCGGTTTTTTCTACAGAAATTGCATCGTCAATATCCTTTGTATCCTCACCGTCAATTGTAATTATTGTTTTTGAGGTAAGGTCAAGTCTGCCTGATAAATCATCATCATCTATTTTATCAACCTTTTGAGCCTCCTGAAGAACATCAGATGGAAATTCGAGTGAAAAGTCATAACCTCTTATTACAGACAGAACATCAACACCAAAATCATACGGAAAACCAAGAATTTCTGTAATACGGCAACGAAGGGACGTGGTCGGTGATTCATATTCAATAATTTTTGCAACAACCTTCTGACCGTTCAGCGCACCGTTTATATCACGCGGTGAAACAAAAATTTCGTCAGGCAGTTTATCGTTGTCAGGTGTAATCAAACCATATCCGCGCTCTTGTGTAAAAATGCCGACAATTGTGTTGTTTGCACGTGATAATATACTGATAATTCTACCTTCACGGTTTTTATCTGCGGAGGACTTTTTTTCAATTTTTACAAGTACAGTGTCGCCGTTTAATGCACCATTTACGTATTCTGATGCTATATGAATGTCGCCTTTATCATCAGACACAAAGCCAAAGCCTTTTGTAGTGGAACGAAAAACTGCTTTTACAAGTCCCATAGACTTTGCACTAAAACAGCGCTTTTTTCTGCCGATAATTATTTCGCCCTCTTTTTCAAGCTCATCTACTATATTATTAAATTCCTCAATATCAGATGCAGGAACGCATAAAAGAAGTGCTATATTTTCCTTAGTCATCGGAACATAGTCTTTACTGTTTATAAAATCACAAATTTTTTGTTTACGCAAAAAATCACCTTTTATCTAAAAAATAAAGGTGCTTTCAACGAAAGCACCTTAGCAGTTATTTAAGCAAATCAAGTGAAAGCACAACTGAAAGAATGATGAACACAATTGCAAAAACTGTTGTCAACTTTTCAAGCAAGCCCTCACGAGTATTCGCCTTGTTCTTTGAGAAGAATGTCTCGCCGGAGGTGCCCATTACCGAGCTTGCCTCTCTGGGGTCCTTACCCTTCTGGAACAAAACAACTACTGTAAGTATAAGTGCTACTACGATATAAACAATTGTAAATGCCAGCTTCATTTTCTACACCTCCGTAAATTTCCGATTGTCAATCATTATTACTTTAGCATAAGATGAAGACAATTGCAACCTTTTTTTTGAATTATGCCCAAATTTTATTTAGCTTTTGGTTTTGAAAAGAGTGCAGCTAAGAATGCAAATACAACTGCTGCGGCAATTCCGCCCGCTGTTGCGGTAAGCCCGCCTGTAAATATCCCGATAAAACCATTTTCGGATATGGCTTTTTTTACGCCTTCAAACAGACTGTATCCAAATCCCGTCAGGGGAACTGTTGCGCCTGCCCCAGCAAATTCTACAAGCTTTCCGTAAATTCCAAGCAGCGATAATAAAACCCCCGTACACACATAGCCTGTCAAAAGCTTTGCAGCAGTAAGGGAAGTCCTGTCAATAAAAATCTGACCAATACCGCAAATTGCACCTCCGACTAAAAATGCCTTTATATAATCCATAATAACAAACTCCTTTTCAAGCAAAACTATTATTGTTATTATGCTAAGGCAATAAAAAAATATGCATATGCATATTATTGCCAAAAAATTCTTTTTTAAAAATAATTTGAACTTATTATATTTAGATATTTACAAAATACAAACAAATGTGGTAAAATAGAATAGGTTACATACGAAATTCAGAAAGGCAGTGACATAACAATGCAGAAAAAATATAAAAGAGTGCTTATTAAACTTAGCGGCGAGGCGCTTGCAGGTGAAAGCGGATTTGGTCTTGACGAGAAAACCCTTGACAGTATTGCCAAAACACTTAAGGAATGTGTTGATATGGGAGTGGAGATTGCTGTCGTAGTTGGAGGCGGAAACTTCTGGAGAGGAAGAACAGGGGAGAATATGGAAAGAACAAGGGCTGACCATATGGGAATGCTTGCAACTGTAATAAACTCTCTTGCACTTTGCGATGCTTTTGAGCGCAACGGTATCAACACACGTGTACAAACTGCAATTGAAATGAAGCAGATAGCAGAAACATATGTCAGAGGCAGAGCGGTACGTCACCTTGAAAAGGGTAGAGTTGTTATTTTTGGTTGCGGAACGGGAAATCCGTTTTTCTCAACTGATACAACCGCAGCTCTTCGTGCAGCTGAGATTGATGCCGATGCAATTCTCCTTGCAAAAAAGGTTGACGGTGTTTACGACAGCGACCCTGCAAAGAACCCAAATGCGGTTAAATTTGACAAGATAACATATATTGATGTTCTTAACAAGGGCCTTGGTGTTATGGATACAACGGCAACGTCTCTTTGTATGGATAACAAAATGCCTATCCGTGTTTTTGGCCTTTCAGAGCCCGAAAACATTAAAAGAGTTCTTTTAGGTGAAGAGATAGGCACACTTGTGTATGCACAGTAAGATTATAAATTTTAAATTTTAATATATTATTGCCGGCTTTGTCGGCGGATTGGAGATTAATATGAGAAACGATTATCCTGAAATTACAGAAAAAATTAATAAGGCAGTTAACTTTTACATTGACGACCTCGGTTCTATCCGTGCAGGAAGAGCAAGTACAACTGTACTTAATAAGATAAGTGTTGACTACTACGGCACAATGACACCTGTTTCCCAGGTTGCCGCTGTTTCAACACCCGATGCACGCACAATAGCAATTCAGCCGTGGGATGCAACCCTTATAAAAGAGATTGAAAAGGCAATCCTTGCATCAGAGCTTGGTATAAATCCGCAGAATGACGGCAAGATTATTCGTCTTTCATTCCCTCAGCTTACAGAGGACCGCAGAAAAGAACTCACAAAGACAGTTGCAAAAAAGAGCGAGGATTGCAAGGTTGTAGTTCGTGGCATCAGAAGAGATGAAATCGAAAAATACAAAGCAATGAAGAAAAAGAGTGAAATTACAGAGGATGACCTTAAGAATATTGAAAAAGATATTCAGGATATCATAGATGCAAGCATCAAAGAGATTGATGCAATTGCAGATAAGAAGAACAAAGAAATTATGGAAATATGATTATGCTAAATATATTTAAGAGGTTATTTGGTAAAACACAGCAAAAAGTGGACTTTGAAAATTTACCGCAACATATCGGTATAATTATGGACGGGAATGGCCGCTGGGCAAAAAAACGCGGCCTTCCCCGTACAAGCGGTCATGTTGCAGGGGCAAAGACTTTTGAAAAAATAGTCGAAGATGCAGGAAATATCGGTATAAAGGTTGTTACGGTATATGCCTTTTCTACGGAAAACTGGCAACGTCCGAAGGAGGAGGTTGATGCACTGATGACTCTTCTGGAGGATTACCTTGACAACGGGCTTTCACGCCTTGCGGGACGTGATGTTAGAGTCCATTTTATAGGCGATAGAAGTGCCTTTTCCGACAAGTTTCAGGAAAAGCTTTGTCATATGGAAAAGGCCACTATGAATAACAGTGGTCTTTTACTTAATGTTGCACTTAATTACGGCGGCAGAAATGAACTTACAAACGCCGTTAAGTTAATTGCGCAAAAGGTTAAGGAAGGGGAGCTTTCATACGAAGATATTACAGAGGATACAATTTCCTCTTATCTTTATACAGCAGGGCAGCCTGACCCAGACCTTATTATAAGACCGAGCGGAGAATTCAGGCTTAGTAATTTCCTGATGTGGCAGGGGGCATACAGCGAGCTTTGGTTCTCTGACTGTCTATGGCCTGATTTTACAAAAGAGGATTTACTTCGTTCAATTTATGACTATCAGCAAAGAAACAGAAGATTTGGCGGAGTATAAAATTTCCACCGAAAGGACGAAATGTTATGAAACAGAGACTAATTAGTTCTTTTTTTGCAATAATATTACTTATATTGGTTGTATTCAGCAATCAGTACGTTTTTGACGTTGCGGTTGTACTTATATCAGCAATGGGAATTTTTGAGGTAATAACAGCACTTGGACTTTCTGAGTACAAAATTATGACTTCAATAAGCGTATTGATGCCTCTGGTATTTATGCTTATATCTTATTTTGCGTGGGAATATGCTTTTGCGGCCGTGTTTTTATTTGTAGCAGCATACCTGCTTGTTATGTTGTTTGACCACAAAAGATATTCCTTTACTACAGCGGCAATGTTTATGATGATTTCCTTAATGGTTACTTTTGCGTTTATACACGTATCACTTACAAGGCATCTTGCAAATGGTATATTGAATGTTTTTGTAATATTCATAGGCTCCTGGATTACTGACACGTGTGCGTATTTTACAGGGTTTGCCATTGGAAAGCACAAGCTTGCACCGTCTGTAAGTCCCAAGAAAACTATTGAAGGCTCAATCGGCGGAATTGTAGGAGTTACTGTAATTCTTGCAGCATATACCGCTATTATGGGAAATATAATGGATAGTATAACAGTGAATGTTACCTCAGCAATATGTGTAGGTTTAATATGCGGTGTTATTTCACAGTTTGGTGACCTTTGTGCATCTGTTATCAAAAGAGAAAACAATATAAAAGACTTTGGAAAGATTATGCCCGGGCACGGCGGTGTAATGGATAGGTTTGACAGCTTTATTTTTGTTGCTCCCGTTGTCTATTACTTTTTAAATTCTTTTCCGATTTTTATTTAAAAGCAGGTAATTCAAATGAAAAACATATCAGTATTAGGTTCAACGGGTTCAATTGGCACACAAACTCTTGAGGTGGTTGACCAAACCAATGATTATAGAATATCTGCACTGACAGCACATTCCAACGTCAGCTTAATTGAACAGCAAATAAGGAAATATAAGCCAAAGCTTGCTTGTATGACAGATGAGAATGCCGCAAAAGACCTAAAAGTTCGTGTTGCAGATACAAATGTTAAGGTTTTATCAGGAATAGAGGGCGTGTGTGAATGTGCAGCAATTGATGAAGCAGAGGCTGTTGTAACGGCTATAGTTGGAATAGCCGGTCTTAAACCAACGTTAAGTGCTATTTCATGCGGTAAAAGAATTGCGCTTGCAAACAAAGAAACACTTGTAACGGCTGGAGAAATAGTTATTGCAGAGGCTAAACGTCACGGAAGTGAAATTATCCCCGTCGATAGTGAACACAGTGCAATTTTTCAATCAATTTCAAATCAGCAAAAATTTCTGAAAAGAATAATTATTACAGCATCAGGCGGACCTTTTTTCGGAAAAAGCAAAGAAGAACTCAAAAATATTACTCCCGAGATGGCACTAAAGCACCCTAACTGGAGTATGGGTGCAAAAATCACAATAGACAGTGCCACCCTTGTAAATAAAGGCCTTGAAATTATTGAGGCAATGCATCTTTTTGGATTATCAGCAGATAATATCACTCCGATTATTCACAGAGAAAGCATCGTTCATTCAATGGTGGAATTTTGTGATTCAAGTGTGATTGCGCAAATGGGCGTTCCTGATATGAAGCTTCCAATCAGCTATGCTCTTTCATATCCTGAAAGAACTGTGCCGGTGTGTGACACTCTTGACCTTGTAAAGGTCGGTACGCTTAGCTTTTATGATGTTGATAACGAAACTTTTCCTGCAATTAATCTTGCAAAAGATGCTGCAAAGAAGGGCACAATTATGTGCAGTGTTTTTAACGGTGCAAATGAAGCGGCGGTGGAGCTTTTCTTAAATGGTAAGTGTTCTTTTACAGACATTACCAAATTTATTGAAACAGCAATGAGTAAAGCTCCCAAAATAGAAAATCCGTCGATTGATGATATATTTATGGCAGATGATTTTGCCAGAAAAATAGTAAAGGAATGTGTTTAATTGGCAATTCTGATTACAATTATTGGTTTTGGTATAATGGTATTTCTTCATGAGCTTGGTCATTTTATTGCTGCCAAGCGTTTTGGCGTGCTTGTACATGAGTTTGCTATTGGGATGGGACCCAAGCTCTTTTCCTTTGGAAAAGGAGAAACCAAATATTCACTGAGGTTACTTCCAATTGGAGGTTATGTACGCCTTGAAGGTGAGGGGGAGCTTGAGGAAAACGATAATCCGCGCTCTTTTTCAAATCTTGCACCTATAAAGAGGATTATAATACTTTTCGCAGGTGCATTTATGAATATACTTCTCGGCTTTTTACTCTTTACGTTTATAAATCTTAACGCAGGAATTGTTCCTGCTGTAATAGAGTCTATACCGGTGGAATATTCGGCGGAGCAAACACCTTTTGTGAAAGGCGATGAAATATTAAAGCTCGATAACACTAAAATTCATACCTTTGATGATGTTTCTCTTTTTATGAGCAGGTGCGACGAAGAAATATCCGTTACAATTAAACGTGACGGTCAAATTAAGGAAATTGCAAATTTTAAGCCTTTCAAAACAGACTATGGGTATAAACTGGGTGTTGTTTTTGAAACAAAAAAAGGAAGCTTTCTTGAATGTGCAAAATTTGCAGTATATGATACCATTTATATAACGAAGGCGGTTATATTTGCACTTGGGGACCTCATAAGCGGCAGGGTAGGAATAAACTCACTTTCCGGTCCCGTTGAAATAGTATCCGTTGTAGGCACGGTGGCATCAACGCAAAGTGACTACACCTTTATTTCAGTATTGATGCTCTTTGCTATGATAACCGTTAACCTTGGTGTATTTAATTTATTGCCATTTCCCGCACTTGACGGCGGAAGCATAATTTTTGCATTGTATGAGCTTATTACAAAGCGAAAAGTAAAAAGCGAAATTGTCGGTTATGCAAGTATGATAGGTTTTGCACTTCTAATGATTTTAGCCGTTATAGTAACGGTGGGAGATATTACAGACCTGATAAAATAAAGCTTGAGAGGAATGATTTGAATGAGCAGAGCTCTTGCACGTGAGGATGCGTTTAAGCTGATTTTTGAAATGAAGATTTCTGATATATCGGCAGATGATGCACTTAGCTATCTATATAAAACTGTAGAAAAATCAAACGAAATGTGGGCGCAGGACTTTGTTTCTGTGGCAAGCCGCAAATATATTGAAGGTGTTGTAAAAGGCATCGAGGAAAAAGAAGAGGAAATTAATGCAATAATTGAAGGGAAGCTTAAAGACTGGACAATACAGAGAATTTCAAAAGTAAACCTTGCCATCTTACAGCTTTCCATTTATGAAATTAAATATATGGATGATATTCCGTATAAGGTTTCGGCAAATGAAGCAATAAAGCTCGCAAAGGAATATGGAGGAAATGAATCGGGTGCATTTATAAATGGTGTGCTTGGTGCAGTAATCAATGAGCTTGAAGGGAACTGATGATATGAGCGACTCCAGAAGAATTGCCACTGTATCGCAGATTAATAACTACATAAAGGCACTTTTAGACCAGATGCCTGTTTTGCAAAATATATGGATTAAAGGTGAGATAAGTAATTTTAAACGCCATTCATCCGGGCATTTATATTTAACCTTAAAAGACGGCGGAGCTGTTCTTAAGGCAGTAATGTTCAGAAATGCGGCTGCTAATCTGAAATTCGATCCCGCAGACGGAACAAAAGTGCTTGCACGTGGAAGAATAAGCGTTTACGAAGCGGGCGGACAGTATCAGATGTATATTGAAGAAATGGAAGCTGACGGCTTGGGTGATTTATATGCAAAGTTTGAGGCACTCAAAAAACAGCTTTCAGAGGAAGGGTTATTTGACGAAGACAGAAAAAAGCCAATTCCGAAATTTCCTGAAACAATCGGTATCGTTACAAGTCCTACGGGTGCTGCTATCCGTGATATGATAAATGTAATAAAGCGCAGATGTCCTATGGTAAAGGTTATAATTTACCCTTGCCTTGTTCAGGGCGAGAATGCAGCACAAAGCATTGCGGCAGGAATAAAATATTTTAATGAAAATAAAAAAGTTGATGTCATTATTTCAGGCAGAGGTGGTGGCTCAATTGAGGATTTATGGGCATTTAACGAAGAAATAACTGCCCGTAGTGTTGTTGCATCTGAAATTCCTGTTATTTCAGCAGTAGGCCACGAGGTTGATTTTACAATATGTGACTTTGTGGCAGATTTAAGGGCACCAACACCATCTGCCGCAGCAGAGCTTGCTGTACCCGACATTCTTGAACTACGAAAGTTTACAGATACGGCAAAGCTTAGAATGGCAACTCTCCTGCGAAATAAACTTGATGCACAGGTAAAGCACTTTGAATTACTTTCTTCAAGAAGCTCACTAAGGCAGTTTGACAGAGTGCTTTCAGACAAGGCACAAACCATAGATGCATTATATGACAGATGTGTTCTGTCGTATAAAAATAACACCGACAGCCTTAATGAAAAATTCAAGGCATTATGCGGAAAGCTTTCTGCATTAAGTCCGATTGCAATATTTGAAAGAGGTTATTGCAGTGCGCAAAAAGGCGGGAAAACGATAAGCAGTATTTCACAGATAGAAGAAGGCGACAATATAAGTCTGAGATTAACTGACGGTGAAATTGATTGCAGCGTTAATCAGAGGAGGAGTTTAATATGAAGTTTGAAGAAGCTATGAAACAGCTTGAAGAAACCGTAAAACAACTTGAAAGTGGCGAAACAACTCTTGAAGAGTCGATGGAGCTTTTCGAAAAAGGGGTCAGCCTTTCAAGAACTTGTCAGAAATTACTTTCAGAAGCTCAGCTTAAGGTTACAAAGCTTATAAGTGAAACGGGTGAAGAAGTAGAGTTTGATACGGAGAATATGTAATGAATTTTAATGTTTGCTTTAATAATTATGTAACTGAAATTAATAATTATCTTAAAGATACACTTTTTGGCAAAAAAGGTCTGATATATGATGCAATGGGTTACAGTCTGTATGCAGGTGGAAAACGCATCCGTCCTGTGATTTCCCTTGCGTGCTGTGATGCACTTGACGGAAATCACTCTGCAGCACTCGTATACGCAGGCGCAATCGAGATGATACATACGTATTCATTAATTCACGATGACCTGCCGTGTATGGATGATGATGATTTAAGGCGAGGAAAGCCAACAAACCATATCGTTTACGGTGAAGACACTGCCGTTCTGGCAGGTGACGCACTGCTGAATTTTGCGTGTGAAGGTATTGTTTCAAAGGATGAGCTTCCGGCGCAAATGTCACTAAAGGCACTTAAAATCATTTACAGTGCATCAGGGGCAGAGGGAATGATTGGCGGACAGATAATGGATATGTTAGCTGAGAAAGAGGCACCCGATGCGCAAACTCTTAATCTGTTACATTCAAAAAAAACAGGTGCACTTATACGTGCGGCAGCATCTGTGGGTGCATTAAGTGCAGGAAAAGATGAAAATTTATTTAATGATTATTCATCATCACTCGGTCTTGCTTTTCAGATACGGGATGATATTCTTGATATTGAAGGCGATGCAGAGAAATTTGGTAAACCTATATTAAGTGATGAAAAAAACAACAAAACCACCTATGTTACGCTTTATGGAATGGATGGGGCAAAGAAAAGACTAAGCGACGAAACACAAAAAGCAATAGCTTCAATAGAATTCTTAGGCGAAAAGGGTGAATTTTTAAGAGAACTTGCACTCTACTTATTACAAAGAGAAAATTAAGGAGCATATTATGTTCAACAAATTAGCATTTATAGAAGAAAGATATGAGGAGCTTTCACAGAAAATCAGCGACCCCGAGGTTATTGCCGACCAAAACCGTTGGAGAAAGCTGTGTAAAGAAAATTCCGACATTACTCCTATAGTAGAAAAATACAGAGAGTATAAAAAAGCCAAAACAGCAATAGAAGAAGCAAAAGAAATGCTTCTGGATAATCCTGATAAGGATTTTGAAGAAATGCTTGAGCTGGAAATAGAGGAAAACAAGGAGAAAATTATTTCTCTTGAAGAAGAGCTTAAAATATTACTTCTTCCCAAAGACCCTAATGATGAAAAGAGTGTAATTGTTGAAATCCGCGGAGGTACGGGCGGAGAAGAGGCGGCACTTTTTGCAGGGGCACTTTTCAGAATGTATAGTATGTACGCCGAAAACAGAAACTGGAAAATTGACATAATGAACTCAAACCCGACAGAGCTTGGGGGGTACAAGGAAATTACCTTTACAGTTGAGGGCGCAGGTGCATACAGCCGTCTGAAATATGAAAGCGGTGTTCACAGGGTACAACGTGTTCCTGAAACGGAATCAGGCGGAAGAATTCATACAAGTGCCGCAACGGTAGCTGTGCTTCCCGAGGTGGAAGAAGTCGAGCTTGAAATCAATCCAAATGATTTAAGAATAGACGTTTTCCGTGCAGGTGGCCCCGGCGGTCAGTGCGTAAATACTACCGACTCTGCAGTGCGTGTAACGCATATACCCACAGGCCTTGTTGTTTCGTGTCAGGATGAAAAGAGTCAGCATAAAAACAAGGATAAAGCTCTTAAGGTACTTCGCAGCAGATTGTATGAATTTTTAGAGGCTCAGCGAAACGATGCAATAAGCCGTGAGAGAAAAAATCAGGTGGGCAGCGGTGACAGAAGCGAAAGAATAC
>JAFSBF010000002.1 GCA_017441965.1 Clostridia bacterium
AAAAATGTTATTCCATCCCGTTGAAATTGAAAAGCCAAATCCCCAATATGCTACGCTTTTGCAGGAGCAGCTTGGCGGCGGCAACGGTGAGCTTAAGGCAGCAATGCAGTATATGTCGCAGAGCTTTCGAATCAAAGACCCTGAAATAAAGGATTTGTTTTTAGACATTGCCGCAGAGGAGCTTAGCCATATGGAAATGGTTGCGCAGACAATCAATCTTCTTAATGGCCACGATGTAGATGCACAAAGCGTTCCTGCGGGCGAAATTCAGTCACACGTTATTCTCGGTCTTAATCCCGGACTTATTAATGCATCAGGCTACTCCTGGACGGGAGATTATGTAACTGTAACGGGTGATTTATGTGCAGACCTTCTCTCAAACATTGCATCAGAGCAGCGTGCAAAGGTTGTGTATGAATATCTTTACAGACAGATAAACGATAAGAAGGTCAGGGAAACAATCGACTTTCTCCTTAACCGTGAGGAAGCACACAATGCACTCTTCCGCGAAGCATTTAACAAGGTACAAAACAGTGGTTCAAACCGTGATTTCGGCACAACAAAGGCTGCAAAAATGTATTTCAGCCTTTCAGAGCCTTCCCCCTCTGAAAACACCTTTGCGACAACGGCTAATTTTGAAAAACCGTCATTTGTGTAAAATTTTCCTTATACAGTTCAGAAAAGTGCGCTTTAAAGCGCACTTTTTTGACATTCTTTGCACTTTGTAGTATAATAGCATAAAGAGGTGCATCATATGAACAGACGATACATAATATTTGACGTTGAAACGCCCAACAGCAGAAACGACAGAATAAGTGCAATCGGCATAACGATTGTTGAAAATATGAAGATTGTCAAGGGTTACTACTGTCTTGTAAATCCTGAATGTCATTTTGACAGTTTCAACATACAGCTTACGGGAATTACCCCCGAAATGGTAAAGGATAAGCCAAATTTTAAAGAGCTATGGAAAATGATAGAGCCGATTATGAATAGCGGTATCCTTGTTGCCCACAACGCTCCGTTTGATATGTCAGTGCTCGGAAAATGCCTGCGCGACTATGGCATAATGTGGATGGCGCAGACAAAATATGCCTGCACCTGCGCCATTGCACGTAAAACGCTGCCGCATTTACCAAACCACAGACTTAACACACTGTGCAGCTACCTTGGAATTGAGCTTCAGCACCACAATGCGGCAAGTGACTCAAATGCCGCTGCACAAATTCTGCTTTATTATCTGACTAACGGTGTCGATATGGAAAAATACATAAAGATATATGACTTAGTTAATATCTGTACAAAGAGAGGATAATCGGAAAGCGACGGTATGGTAAATTCGAAATGCGAAGTTCGAAATGCGAAATGTTGGTGGTTTTTTTGCTTTGCAAAAAATCTTTTTGTAAAGGCGGTGTAAAAAAGTGATTTTTTACACCGCCTTTTGCGCTTTGGACTTTTTTACATTCCCTTTAAAATTCAAAATTCACTTTATCCCCATCAAGCTTAAGCACTGCGGAAAAAGGTTTTCCCGTCTTTTTGGAAATGAATCCTTCTATTTTACTTGTTCTCCCTGTTTCAAGGAGCATTTTGACATTTGACACGGAAATCACACGGTCAAGTATTACGTTGTTTACGCTGAATTTGCATCCATCCTTGTAGCCGTCGCATCCGTAACCAAACCGTGTACGCACAACTGTTCCTTCGCACAGAGGGCATTTTCCTATTTTATCACCGATAAAGCCGTCATCGGTATCCTTTTCGGGCGGAGCAGTTTCTCTTTTAAAAACTGCCTCAATCTCCCTTTGTGCTATAGCGATACTGTCCTTAACGGTGATTTCGTTCTTATACACCTTTTTTAATGCCTGACCTAAAAGAGAGGTTTTATATTTATCCATACTTATTCCCATTCTTTTAAGTGAAAGAATAAGGTTTTCCCCGTCGGGAAGAATGGTATACACATCCTTTTTGAGGGAAATATATCCGCTTTTTATGGCATTATCAATTATACCCGTTCTTGTTGCCTCTGTACCTAATTCCAGCCCTTCAAATATTGCACGGTATTCTGCTTCGTCATCCTCGTTTTGTGCATTTGCCTTATCCTCACGGAAAGGATTTTTAAGATAATTATTAAGCGTTTCTATCGTGTAATGCTTTGGCGGAGAGGTTTCCTTCTCCTTTGGTTTAAAGTTGACATCTATAATATCGCCCTTTGCTAAATTGGGTAATATTTTATCCTTTTTATTATAGTCATCATATTTTGTCCAGCCTGGCTCAAGGATTACAGTTCCCTTTAATGTAAATTCCTCCATACCGCCCACATCAATTTTTATTTCGTTTTTCTGCGCTATGCAATCCTCACTGCAAAATACGGCTACAAATCGGCGCATAATTGCAGAATATACCTTTGCCTCTTCCTCGGAAAGGGCATTTTTTGCAGGTATTTTATATGTCGGGGTAAGTGCTGAATGTGATTCTATCTTACTGTCGTCAAAGATTGTTTTTGCATCCTTGAATTTTACGGGATAACCGATTTTTTCCACTGCGGAAAGTATCTGCTTTATCTTCCCCTTTTCAGCAGCTGCAAGGTATTCTGAATTTGTTCTGGGATATGTAACATATCCCTTTTCATAAAGTCCCTGAACAATGCGCAGACTTTCCTCCATAGACATTTTATATTTTTTGCCTAATGCATTCTGAAGCTTTGTAAGTGAATACAGCTTTCCTGCTGAAAGAGTATCCTTTTTAGTCTTTTTAAAAATTACTGTGCCTTTGGCATTATTATATTTTTCGCAAAGCTCTTTGGCACGTTCAAGCTCGTTTTTATTAAACTTTTGCTTACTTGTAAGCTCTATTTCACCGCCGCCCTGCTCTGTAAGGCTGTAAGGTGCATAGTAAATATCAGGCTTAAAGTTACGTATTTGGGTATCACGGTCATAAATAGCCTTTACAATAGGAACGATGACACGCCCCACACGCATCAGTGTGCCTGATTTAAGAGATGCGTAGCGCGTTAGGTTAACACCGTAGAGCCAGTCTATAAAAGTCCTCGCATAGCCTTCCTTTGCAAGGTTATCGTAAAAGGCTTCCTCCTTCATTTCGGAAAGTCCCTCACGGATTGTTTCCTCCGTCTGGTCAGGAAGCCAGAGCCTCACAAACGGTTTATCCTTACAATCAGCCTTCATAACAACGGTGCGGACAATTATTTCACCCTCACGGTCGGAGTCGCCTGCGTTTACTATATGCGTAACGTCACTGCGGTTGCAAAGCGATTTTATAATTTCAAATTGCTTTTGTACACCGCTGTCAATATTTTTATCCTTATCACGTTTAAGCTCAAACTCAAATTTTTGCGGAAAGCAGGGAAGATTTTTCATCGTCCATCCCTTTCCTCCGTCAGGATGGGGAGAATACCGCTCCACATCGGCAAGGGAAAACAGATGCCCAAATGCCCATGTCACAATATAACCGCCACCCTCAAAATAGCCTGCGGTTTTTTTCATATTCCCGATTGCAGAGGCAATATTGCGTGCAAGGCTCGGTTTTTCGGCAATAATCAGTTTCATCTTCTGTCTCCCAAAATTATTTTAGTATTTCATCAAACACTCTGTAAAAATTTCCCCATAATATATTGTTTACTGTTTTTTCACTGTAATTGTGCATAAGGAGATTTTCGGCGATATTCTCCATATATGATGCCCCTGTGCAATCTATGGGCATACTTTTTATTCCGTCAAAATCGCTGCCCAGTCCTATGTTTTTCTCCCCGTTCAGGGCGCAAAAATGCTCAATGTGCGAAAAAATTCCGTCTATATTCTTCTTTTCCCCTAAAAATTCACTGTAAAAATTTATACCGCAGACGCCACCTGCGTTTACTATTTCACAAAACTGCCCGTCAGTTATATTTCTTTTTACATCGAAAGCAGTGCGTGAATTGGAATGTGAGCATATAAAAGGTTTTTCCGAAATTTCACAAACGTCATAAAACCCTTTGTCGCCGATATGCGATAAATCAATAACAATTCCCTTTTTCTCGCACGCACGGACAAGCTTTTTCCCAAAAGCACTAAGTCCGTTATCCTCACTTGCCGTTATACTTGATGCTGCGGCATTATTAAAATTCCACGTCAGTGTTAAAAGGCGCACACCCTCTTGATAAAAAAAGTCAAGCGCACTTAATGAGCCGTAAAGTGCATCTGCCCCCTCAAGTGCTAAGAGCGCACCAAACTGCGCATTTTTTAAATCCTCTCTTTTTTCAATACGCTCCATACCCCATTTTTTTATAAGAGTATTATATTTTCTGATATGCCTTTTTGCGTGCAAAAAAGCAGGGTTTCCGTCTGCACATATCGCAAAAACCTGAACATATTTTTTATATCTTTTTATATCCTTTAGCCGAAGCTGTGTTTTCGTATGAAAAAGTCCCTTTACCGTAAGCGTATCACAATGGGCATCAAACACCTCAAAGTCTGAACGCATCCTTTATTACCTCCGCACTGATATTTGAAAGTTCTTCACCGAAAGTATCGGCATTTATCACTACCACGTCAAATCTCATCGGGGTATCGTAAATCCTTTTTTTCTGTGCGTAATATTTTGCCGTATTAATAATACGTTGCCTCTTTCGTGCGTCAATTGTATCGGCAGGTGTACCAAAGTTATTATTTTTCCTCAGCCTTACCTCTACAAAGCAGGTATATTCTTTGTCACGGGCGATTATATCAATCTCGCCCATTTTAGTTCTGAAATTACGTTCAATTATTTTATATCCTTGTTTTGCGAGTATTTTTACGGCAGTTTCCTCGCCCTTTTGACCAATGGAAACTGCCGTATTTTTATCAGATGAATTTTTTGATAAAAGTTTTTCTGTG
>JAFSBF010000198.1 GCA_017441965.1 Clostridia bacterium
ATGATTTAATACGCTATCAGAAAGAAATGCGTGAATGGTTTAAAGTCTCAATAGGGCAAATTCCTTATGATAAAAACTATTCTCTTGATGCACTGACAACGGGCGTTATAGAGGAAGATAACCTTACAATCGAAAAAGTGATTTTTAAAGCGAGAGAAGGCGTATATGTAACGGCTAACCTTTACCTTCCGTCAAACAGAGGGGAAAAGGCACCGGCAGTTCTTTTTCAGCTTGGTCACAGCGGTGAAGGAAAGGCATATACACGCTATCAGAGTGTTGCAAGAATTATTGCAAGCTACGGAATAATTGTATTTGCAATGGACCCCGTAGGGCAGGGGGAAAGAAGCGGATATTTTGAAAAAGAGCTTTCAAAGCCTATGATACCACGCGCAACCTTTGACCATCAGTATGGCGGTGACCCGTGCTTTTTAACGGGAAAACAATCCATACGCTATTTTATAGCCGATGCTATGCGTGGTGTTGACTATCTAATTTCAAGGCCTGAAGTAGACAGTGAAAAAATTGGTGCCACGGGAAACAGCGGCGGTGGTACGATGACTGCCTGCATTGCCTTTGTAGATGACAGAATTAAAGCGGCTGCACCCGGTACATTTATAACAAACCGTGAGGAATATATTTATGCGGGCAGTGCGCAGGATTCGGAGCAGGTTTGGTTTGGCTCAACAAAGGCGGGACTTGACCATCACGAGCTTTTAATCGGGTTTGCGCCAAAGCCATATATGATTCTGGCGGCAGATTCTGACTTTTTCCCGATAGAGGGTACAGAAAACGTATACGAAGAATGTAAAAGGATATGGGGACTTTTCGGGAAAGAGGATAACCTTAAGCTTACGGTGGACAAATCACTGCATAAGTATACCGATATGCTTGCACATTCTGCGGCAAGGTTTTTTGCCGACTGTTTTGATGTAAAAGCAGAAAAGACGGAAATTTCAATGACCACACTTCCTGAAAAGGCACTTTTTTGCACTAAAAGCGGTTATGTCGGATGCGATTACCCTGATGCATGCTTTCTCTATGAGGAAAACAAGCTTGAATACGATAAAATTAAAGAGAAAAGAAAAACTCTTCCGGAAGATGAATGCAAAAAAAGGGCAATTGAGTTCTTAAAGGGTGCAATGTATGAGGGCAGAGAAATAACGCCTCTTAACATCAGGACCTTTGATGCTGAATATGACAACGGACTTAAAATTCAGCCGCTTATGTGGTTTTCGCAGAAGCAGCTTCCAAACTTTGGTATGATTTTTACCGATTTTCTTTTAAAGGAATTAACTTCTCCGCCCGTAATCATTCTTTGCGACAGAGGCACGGACGGACTTGAAGATATAACTCATAAAATCCGTGAAATTACTGACCGTGGTGGCGCAGCGTTTGTTGTGGATTTATCGGGAATGGGTAAAAACACGCCGTATGATTTAAACAACGGCAGGCAGGTTAAGGACCGCTACGGTGCGCTCGACAGAATTACAAAGGATATGTTTTTCTGCGGCGATTCACTGTGTGCTTTGCGGCTTTTCGAGCTGGAATGTGCAGTCAAGGTAATAAATGAGCTTTATCCAAATGAAAAACCGCAAATTTGTGCAAGCGGATTAAGCTCGGTATATGCAGAGCTTTATAAAGTTCTTAATCCTGAATGTGAAATTTTGATAAACGGAATTAACTGCAGCTTGTCAAAGTTAGCAGAAGAAAAATACTATGAAAATTACAATATAGCCGCTGTGCTTTTGCCCGGCGTTTTAGAGTATCTTGATATTTAAGAGAGGAATGGTTGAAATGAATAAAGAAAACCGTGCACAGAATTTAAAAATCGCATATATCGGCGGAGGTTCAAGAGGATGGGCGTGGGGCCTTATGAGTGACCTTGCGCAGGCTGAAGATATATCAGGCGAGGTGCGATTGTATGATATTGACAAGCAGGCTGCATACAACAATGAAGTTATCGGTAACAAGATAAAGGGAGGTAAAAGCGAATGGAAATATGTTGCAAAGGACACTATCGGTGAGGCTCTTACGGGCGCTGACTTTGTTGTTATTTCTATTCTTCCGGGTACCTTTGATGAAATGGAGTCAGATGTTCATTTGCCTGAAAAGTACGGAATTTATCAGGCGGTTGGCGATACATCAGGCCCCGGCGGTATAGTAAGGTCGCTTCGTACAATTCCTATGTATGAGGAAATTGCCCTTGCAATTAAGGAGTATTCCCCCGATGCGTGGGTTATAAATTACACGAATCCTATGACGGTATGTGTTGCAACGCTTTATAAGGTGTTCCCGAAAATAAAGGCGTTTGGTTGCTGCCACGAGGTTTTCAGTACACAAAACCTCCTCTTAGCGGCGCTTAAGGATATTGAGGGTATAGAGGAAAAAAGACGTGAAGAGGCAAAGGTAAACGTTGTAGGTGTCAATCACTTTACCTGGCTTACCGCCGCGAAGTATAAGGAAATGGATTTATTCCCCATATACAGAAAATTTGCTGAAAAATATTACGAAACGGGCTTTAAAAAAGAAAATGAGAGCATCAGCCTGAACAATATGTTCCGTTGCCGTGAAAGAGTAAAATTTGACCTCTTTTTACGCTATGGTGCGATTGCGGCAGCAGGTGACAGACACCTTGCGGAATTTTGCCCCGGTGACTGGTATTTAAAAAGTCCTGAGCAGGTTGATGAGTGGCTTTTCGGTCTTACAC
>JAFSBF010000199.1 GCA_017441965.1 Clostridia bacterium
AGTGCAAAATTTAGCTAAAATATAGGCATCTAAATCTTACAATCGTTTTGCACAATGTACAAAACGTAATGAATAATGAAATCGCTACGCTAATGAATATTGAAAAATGAAAAATTAATGAAGAAAATCGCTATATGCTATTTTCAACCACAATTATTCATCATTCATTATTAATTATTCATTTGTAGTCAGTGGCACATTGACTACATCATACATCCCTTATAAAGGAGGAATTATATGAAAAAGTACATATGTCTGATTTTAATTGTAATATTTACAGTAGCTTTAGCAGGGTGCTCAAAGAATGGGGAAAAAGCCCAAGTTATTGAAACAATAACTACTGATTTTAAAACATACCATAAAATGAGTGACGGCACATATGAGTTTGAGGGTAATATTTATAAATACAGGCTTGAAATCAGCGGAAGAATGCATAATGCGGCGAAAAATTCCACGTTTATATATCTAAGTAATCTTGAAAACATTACATTTGAAAGGGCATGGAAAGCGGCAGGGCTGAGCAGTAACACGAAAGATTATTTTCCTGTAGAGGATGCCGTTCTTGTCGATTGGAAATGACTAGTGCAGTAAGCAATGAGGAGAAGTGAATTTTGTGACAAATCATCCGTTCGGACCTCTTTACAATGAAAATTCAAAGGTGCTTATTTTAGGGAGCTTTCCGTCTGTGAAATCACGGGAGGAAAATTTCTTTTACGGACATCCGCAAAACCGTTTTTGGAAGGTGCTATCCAAAGTGCTTGACCACAAAACGCCGCAGACTATTGATGAAAAGAGGGAGCTTCTTCTTGAATGCGGCATTGCTCTGTGGGATGTTATAGCCTCGTGTGAAATTACGGGGAGCAGTGACAGCTCAATAAAAGATGTAACGGCAAACGATATTTCCGTGATTTTAGATGCCGCTGATATAAAAAAGATTTATGTAAATGGAAAAACGGCAGAAAAGTATTTTAATAAGTATATAAAGAATAAAACGGGGAGGGAGGCAGTTTGCCTTCCGTCGACTTCTCCTGCAAATGCGGCGTGGAGTGTGGATCGCCTTGCACTTGCGTGGGAGGTTATAAAGGAGGATACGATATAATGGCTACCATACTCATAGTTGAGGATGACAGAAATATGCGCCTTTTAACCTCGGCACGGCTTAAAGATTATTATACGGTAAAATGTGCGTGCGACGGGGCGGAGGCGCTCCGGCTTATACATAAGGGCGGATTTGATCTGGTAATTGCAGATGTAATGATGCCCAATATGGACGGATACGAACTGCTTGAAACTCTGCGAAGCGAGGGGTATAAAATCCCGTTCCTTTTCCTGACGGCAAAGGAAACGTATGAAGATAAGCAGAAAGGCTTTTTCTTGGGGACAGATGATTATATGACAAAGCCATTCAGCGCAGATGAGCTTTTATGGAGAGTAAAAGCGCTTCTTCGGCGTGCAAATATAAATCAGGACAAAAAAATAGTTATTGGCGATGTCACGGTCGATTCTGAAAAGTATGCCGTTTATTCAAGCTTGCACTATGTTGAGTTTCCCAAAAAGGAGTTTGATTTGCTCTTTAAGCTCCTTTCATATCCCGAGCAGATATTTTCAAAGGAGCAGCTTATGACAAATGTGTGGGGCGTAACCTCCGAAAGCGGTGAGGAAACGGTTAAAACCCATATCAGCAGAATAAGAAACAGACTTAAAAGCTTTCCAGAAATAACTATAACAACAATAAAAGGAATAGGCTACAAAGCCTCATATTAATAAAATGAAAAAAAGAGATATTTCAAAATATACAAACAAAATCATACCGCAGTTTTTAATACTTCTTGTGGCAGCAGTAATTGTAGTGGCAAGTGGGTACTTTTTTATGACGTGGCTTGTAAGCGATGTTTTAGACGTTGAGGGAACTTATATCAGTGCATCGTTTGAGGTGGTTGGTACAATCGTGCTTCTGATGCTCATTCTTATCCCGATGATTATTATTTTCTACAGGTCACGTAAGAAAGAGATAAAGATTTTATCGGAGGGAATAGCGCACCTTGCAGAGGGGGATTTTAACTATAAAATACCTCTTAAAAAGAAGGACTCGCTTGCACGTGTGTATGCAAATTTCAATAAAATGTGCGAGGAGTTAAAAAGCGTGCAAATTCTCAGGAATGATTTCATAAACAGTTATTCACACGAATTTAAGACACCGATAGCATCAATTAACGGCTTTGCATCTCTTTTACTCGAAAAAAACCTTACCCCCCAGGAGAGGGAGCAGTACCTTACCATTATTATTGAAGAAACGGACAGACTCTCAAGACTTGCTACGAATACAATTTTGCTTTCAAAGCTTTCTTCGCAGCAGATAGTAACTGATGTTGAACCGTATGACTTAAGTGAACAAATTCGCCAATGCTCAATCATACTCTCTAAAAAGTGGATGGAAAAGAAAATTGATTTTGACTGCGAACTGGAGGAGGTTACTTTTGCAGGAAACAGAGAGCTTATGCAGCATTTATGGCTTAATATTATCTCAAATGCCATAGAGCATACAAATAAGGGCGGAAGGATAACGGTATCGCTTTGTCAGGATAAGGAGAAGGTGTGTGTCAGCGTTTCAGATAATGGAGAGGGAATGGATGAGCAGACACTCAGGCACCTTTTTGACCCGTATTTTCAGGGGGATGCGTCACATTCAAGTCAGGGACTTGGTCTTGGCCTTTCAATAGCTAAAAGAATTGTGGAACTGTGCCGTGGCGAAATATTGGTAGAAAGCAGGCTTCGGGAGGGAAGTAGATTTACTGTTAATCTTCCTGTAGTGTAAACTGAAGGTAAACAAAAAAGTTTCTTTAATTTACGTATAAAATACAACAGTGAGCTATACTAAACCTTGAAAGGTTTGGTGAGCTTTTGATGAAATGGAATATTATTGCAGATTCAAGCTGTGATTTATTTAAACCGGAAACTCTGACCGATAACATAAATTATTTAAGCGTACCTTTTTTTATAAATATTGAAGCTAAGGAATATATGGATGATGAAAAGCTTGATACATCAGAGCTTGTTACAGCGATGAAGGAGAGTAAGAAGGCAAGCTCAACTGCCTGTCCGTCCCCCGAAGCGTGGTTTGAAAAAATGGATAAGGATGCATATAATATCTTAGTTACCATATCAAAAAATCTTTCGGGCAGCTACAACAGTGCACTTATTGCAACGCAGATGTTTAATGAAAACGGCAGCGGTGAAGGAAAAGTGGCAGTGGTTGACGGACATGCAACGGGTCCTGCGGCAGTGCTTGCCATAAGAAAGCTTACACAGCTTATATCAGAAGGTTTTGAATTTGAAGAAGTAGTTTCCAAAACGGAAGTATATATAAAGGGAATGAATACTGTTTTCGCACTGTCCTGTTTTGACAACCTTATAAAGGCAGGCAGAATGGGAAAGCTGGCAGGTGTTCTTGCTGCAAGCCTTGATTTTCGTGGCGTAGGTGTAGAGGATGACGGACGAATTAAGTTTAAGGCAAAGGTGCGGGGCAAAAAGAAAATGATAGAAACAATGATAGACGTTATGCGTGAAAATAATTTTGGCGGCGGCGAGGTTGTTATCAGTCATTGTTATAATGAGGCTTTGGCACAAAAGCTCAGTGAAGAAATAAAGAGTGTATGGGACGACACAGAGATAACTGTTATGCCGACAAGGGGACTTAACAGCTATTACGCGGAAAAGGGTGGACTAATTGTATCATACAGATAACAAAAAAGGCAGATATCACGCGATATCTGCCTTTTTTGTTATCTGCTGAAAATATTGAATTTGGTTATGAGTGCAAGAACTACGGTTGTAATTATTATTTCGGGTATCATATAAGAGCCGTTATAAATAATTGAGTAGGAAAGTACACTTTGTCCTGCCTCTGCGTAAACACCCCAGATAAGCACGCCTGAAAAAATATGGCATATGTATCTTAGAGAAGTTACAATAAAGCCTGAAATCGGTGCGGCAAAATGGCTCCCTTTAAGCATACTATAAAACATTCCTGCAAGTCCTAAAACACCGAATGCAAAAACATAGTCAAGTAATATTACCAATACAAAGCTTGAAAATGTTTGTGTTGGCGGCGGGTAGAAGCCAAACATCATCTGGATAAGCGAATATGCAATAGAGGCACAAAGCCCCCACTTTGTTCCAAGCAATATACCGCATATGATAATAGGCACCATTGATGCGAGTGTGACAGAGCCGCCCTGCAGCCACGGTGCAGGGATAAGCTTACTTACCCACATCAGCACAGTTGAAAGCGCAATCATAAGTGCACTTGTTGTGATTTTTTTTGTAGTATTCATTTGTTTCTCCTTTCTTTTTTGCCAACAAAAACGGGTCACAGAAAAACCATGACCCGAATAAAGAAAGCAGTGTATTTCCCTACGTTGGCATTATCCAAATCAGGTTACGGGTTAAAACGAAAACACGTTTACTCTCAGCCTGCTTTTAGCAAGCACCCCAATTGTTTAGTTGTTTCGAAACAAGTGTATTATAGCATACAATATTTCCCTTGTCAATGGCTTTGTTTTGTGTTACAATAAATCTTAGTGAAAATAGAAAATGGGGGATGGGCAATGATTTCTAAATCTGATATAATAAAGCAGCTGGAAAAGTTCAGTGTTGCAAAGGGAAGGATTGTTACTGTCCACACCTCCCTTAAAGCGGTTGGGGAAATTGATGGCGGCGGTGAAACACTTCTTAGTGCCCTGATTGAATATTTCACGCAGGATGGAGGACTTTTTTGTGTACCTACGCATACATGGAACAGCAATGTGTATGATTTGAGAAAGGCACAAAGCTGCGTCGGAGTTTTGCCGTGCCTTGCGGCAGCACGCCCTGACGCAGTGCGCTCGCTTCATCCAACACATTCAATGGCAGTATTTGGAGACAAAGCCGTGGCAGAAGCTTTCGTAAAAGATGAAGAAACGGTAGATACCCCTGCAAACCCAAAAGGATGCTACGGGAAAATATATGAAAATGACGGATACGTTCTTTTAATAGGCGTTGGACATAATAAGAATACATATCTGCACTGTGTGGAGGAAATGCTTAATGTTCCTGACCGCCTGACAGATTACAAGGTGGAGCGGAATATCATACATAAAGACGGCAGGGAGGAAAGTCGGTTTTTATACTGGTTTGATGAAAAAATACCTGATGTATCTGTTGAGTTCCCGAAATTTGAGCCTGCATTCAGGTATCACGGATGCATTATTGACGGATTTATCGGTAATGCCCCTGTGCAGTTGTGCAATGCGCAGAAAATGAAAGAGGTTATTGAGCTTATTTATAAAAACAACAATTTTGGGGAGCTTTTGGATAATAACCTTCCGATTGATGAAAAATTATATAAAGGCGGTTTTAGTGTATGAAACAGAAAATATTTGATGCAATCGATAAAAACAGGGAAGAAATTATAGCGTGCGGTGAGTATATATTAAATAATCCCGAGCTTGGTTATAAGGAATTTAAAACGAGCGCACGTGTTAAAGAGGAATTTGAAAAGCTTGGTATTCCTTTTGAGGCTGACCTTGCCATCACAGGTGTTAAAGGCACTGTCGGTAAAAAGGATGCA
>JAFSBF010000200.1 GCA_017441965.1 Clostridia bacterium
GAATAACGTGTGACTGAATTTCGCCCGCAGGAACGCTTTGTGCATCTACATCGTGGCCGTTAAGAAGATTGATTGTTTGCGCAACCATTTCCATATGGCTAAGCTCCTCTGCGGCAATATCCAAAAACAAATCCTTGATTTCAGGGTCTTTGATGCGAAAGCTTTGTGACATATACTGCATTGCTGCCTTAAGCTCACCGTTTCCGCCGCCAAGCTGCTCCTGCAAAAGCGCAGCATATTGGGGATTTGGCTTTTCAATTTCAACGGGATGGAATAACATTTTTTCGTGCTTAAACATAATAATAATACCTCCTTATAGTGTTGAAGTTATTATTTCACGGCAGAAAAAATTTATTCGAGCGTGCAAACGGTAAGAGTGCTTTCATCAAGGTCTGTACTGTAGAGATTAACGCAGTTGATTGATAAATTATCATATGTGGTATAATAATATAGCCCCTTGTCAGTGTTAACGCAGGAGGAATACTGTGTAATTTCATATAGTCCGTTTTCAAGGCGGGTAAGACCACGTATCTGCCGTACACTTCCTAAAATGTGAAAAAACTGATTTACACAGCTTTTTTCATCCTTTTCAGATACGGAATTAAGCTTGGTAAAGGAGGCACGTACAAAGCGTGAGGCAGAGGATACATCCCCCGGAAGTCCCATTGCCCCCATCCCTCTGCTGTATGGGGAAAGATTAATTTTTTCTGAAAAAGTATTTTCAGGGGGATTATTTGAAAGCGACATATAGTTATTAAGATTAAACATCTGAAAAGGAAATGGGGGATTATTTGTCAGTACACCGACTGGATTATCGTGCACAAATATCCCCTCACGTATAGCTTCAACTGTTATGCTTTCTTTTCTGTCTGCTATAATCCAGTGCAGGGGAGATGGCGGAAACTCAGAACTGAAAATGTCGTCTGTAATATTTATTTTTTCAATCAGTTTTTTTGCATCAGCTACGTTTTCACACTGTGACAGCACCCACGGAATAAATTCGAAAGAGGGGATGTTATCACATTCCTTATTTAAAGGGCGGTAAAATGCAGTTTCTGAAAAAAGAAGTCCTGCCATACTAAGACCTTTTTCGTTAGTCGCATCAAAATACAACGGAAAATTCTCTGATACAACCGCCATACCGATTAATGCAAAATGTGTATTAATCGTTTTCATATGACGAAAGGGGAGCGGAAAATTCCTTGGCGTAATTACAATTTTTTCTCCAAAGGAATGTTCGTAATCAAGATTTCTGCCGAAATAATGGTCTGAAGCGCTATAAGTTATTGCAGTGCACATAAATCCTCCAAAAACAGTGGTTTTAATTTTAATATGCTCACTTTTAATTATAAGAATACCAAAAGGGTGTTTTGCATTTTCGCAAAACACCCTTTTAGCAAAAAAATTTATTTATGGAGTAGCATTAAATAACGGGGACAAAAATGGTTTGTCCGCAGATGATGTTACAATCCTTAATACCGTTGTTGGCTGAAATTTCATAAACAAATTCACGGATATCCGTTCCCTTTGGCTTATATTCCTTTGCAATTGACCAGAGGGTATCACCGGGCTTTACAACAACGGAAACAACATTGTAACCGTCCATAGATGCATCCTGCTTTGAAAAAGCAGCGTGTGCAGCCATAATAACTGTAATAATTAATATCATAAGAGCAGCGCTGCGCTGACGGCGGAGCTTTCTTGCCCTTTGTAATCTTCTGAGCTTACTGCTTGTAACCATATATATAACCTCCAAACATTTGTTCGACTTACAAGTATAATATAACAGAACATTTGTTCGAAGTCAATACTTTTTTGAAAAATTTTCCTAAAAATTTTTTCGGTAAAGGAATTTGCACAATTTTATCGCAAACGATATTTGCCGTATTTGAATTTAGTCGGGACGCGAAATGGGTGAAGCGGCACGCTTTTTTTGGAAAGAAAATACCGAAGTATAGTTTAAAACCATACTTCGGTATTTTGTACTCCCGTTATTACCGGGGATTGTTAAGGACTCGAAGTAAAATGTTTTATTTTATAAAACTTTTACTTCGAAAGGATAACACAGGTTATCCTTTTTACTTCATTGACTGCTCGTATGCAGAAATCATTTTCTTAACCATCTGTCCGCCTACGCTGCCGTTTTCTCTGCTTGTCTTGTCTCCGTTGTAACCCTGGTTAAGTGTTACACCAACTTCGTTAGCGGCTTCCATCTTAAAACGGTTAAGTGCCTCTCTTGCTTCGGGTACTAAAACTTTAGATCTGCTCATTTTCATTTTCTCCTTTTAATTTTTTTAATCTTTTTTTTATAAGCAAAGGCTCATTTTCAGTGCCAAAGCTTACGTTACTATTTTTCTACGCACAGAAAAATATATTCAGCCAATGTTTGCCTGTAAAAGGAGAAAAAGTAAGCTTCAAAAATTAAAAAAATTTATACTCCGCTATATGCGCTGAAACCGCCGTCAACGGGGATTACAACGCCGTTGACAAAGCTTGATGCATCCTTATGCACAAGGAAAAGGAGCGTTCCGATAAGCTCCTCAGCCTTACCAAATCTGTCCATAGGTGTTGCAGAAAGGATTTTTCCCGTTCTTGCAGTAGGTGTTCCGTCTTCGTTAAAGAGCAGCTTTTCATTTTGTTTTGTTACAAAAAATCCGGGTGCTATTGCATTACAACGGATATTCGTTTTTGAAAAATGTACTGCAAGCCACTGTGTAAAGTTTGATATTGCAGCCTTTGCACCGCTATATGCAGGAATTTTTGTAAGTGGGGTATATGCATTCATACTTGATATATTAATGATGCTTGCATCGTCTTTTTCGAGCATATCCTTTGCAAATACCTGTGTGGGTAAAAGTGTGCCGAGGAAATTAAGATTGAATACAAACTCAACTCCTGATTTATCAAGGTCAAAGAATGTCTTAATATTTCCCATATCATCAGGGGTGAAATATTCATTATCAGTTGTTGCCTTAGGGTTGTTACCACCTGCACCGTTGATAAGAATATCGCAAGTTCCAAAATCTTTTAAGATTTCTTCGTGTGCTTTTTCTATGCTTTCTTTATCAAGCACGTTGCACGCATAACCCTTTGCAATACCGCCGTCGGCAACTATTTTTTCAGCAAAGCTTTTTGCCGCATCAACATTTAAGTCAAGCAGTGCTACCTTTGCACCTGTCTTTGCAAGTGCCTCGGCAAACATTGAGCAAAGCACACCGCCTGCACCTGTTACAACACATACTTTTCCTGTTAAATCAATATTAAATGGTAATTTCATAAAAATAATCCTTTCGTATTATTTTAAATTCGAAATTAGAAGTTCGAAGTTCGAAATGAATGTGAATTTTCGCCTTTGCGAAAATTTTCCATCACTTCGCATTTCGCATTTCGCATTTCGCATTTTACATTTCGCATTTAACACTTGATTTTGTCAAGTGTTTCCCATATTCCTGCCATATACATAGCTCCTAATGCTCTGTCGTAAAGTCCGTAACCGGGCTTTCCCGTTTCGCCCCAAATCATTCTTCCGTGGTCAGGGCGAAGATATCCCTTGAAACCACAATCGTGATATGCCTTAAGGATTTCCACCACGTCAAGGGAACCGCACTCGCTAAGATGACCGCTTTCCTCGAATGAGCCGTCAGGCAGTATCTTTATATTTCTTACGTGTGCAAAATGTATTCTTCCCATTGCACCGTATTTTCTTACCATTGCTGTGTAATCGTTAAATGTTGCACAACCAAGTGAGCCACTGCAAAGGGTAAGTCCGTGGTGCACGTCATCGTAAAGTGACAAAAATCTGTCAATATTTTTTTCGTTTGTAATAATTCTCGGAATACCGAAAATTGACCACGGCGGGTCATCGGGGTGAATCGCCATATTTACGTCGCACTCTGCCGCAACGGGCATTATTTCCTTAATAAAGTATTCAAGGTTTGCCCAAAGACCTTCTTCACCGATTGCCTTATACTGTTCTATAAGACCTGTCATTTCATCAGGTGTATAGGATGCATCCCAACCGGGAAGAGTCATCTTTGTCGGGTCCATCTTATCAACATCTTCCTTGTAATAAACAAGGGCGTTTGAACCGTCGGGAAGGGGCTGGTCAAGGCGTGAACGTGTCCAGTCAAACACGGGCATAAAGTTATAGCAGATACACTTTACGCCTGCCTTTGCAAGACGGCGGATATTCTCCTTATAATTGTCTATGTAGAGCTGATAATTGCCCTGACGGAGCTTAATATCCTCATGCACGGGAACAGACTCAATAACTTCCATCTCAAGTCCCTTTGAGTTTACAAGCTCTTTCATTTTATCAATTTCCTCCTGAGGCCAGACCTCGCCCACAGGAACACTGTATACAGCCGTTACTACGCCTGTCATACAGGGAATTTGTCTGATATGGTCAAGAGTGATACTGTCACTTTCACCGTACCAGCGAAATGTCATTTTCATAGGAATTCTCCTTTCATCTGAATTATAACTATATAGTAATACAATTATTACAATCTTTCTGCTTGAAAATTGCTAAAAACATTGCAATTATTGCTATACTGTGATAAAATTAACATATAATTTTTTCAGAGGTTATACGTATGAATAAATATTTTTATGAAATAAATAAAGCCGAGTATGAAAAACCCTTGCAAACGCAGGAGGCATTTCATCTGCACAGTCATGATGAGTATGAAGTTTATATGTTTGTAGAGGGCGATGCAAGGTATGTTGTGGAGGAAAAAAACTATTCCCTTTCACCGGGGGATGTTATTCTCATACGAAAACACGAAATGCACCGTGTCTTTCATAACAGTGATACGAGGTATCGCAGATTTGTGCTTTGGATTGCACCGCAATTTTTTGAAAAACATTCTATTGGAGAGTATGAGGCGGCATTTTCAGAAAACAAATTCAGTGTAGGAAACAAAATCAGTTCTGAAATAGTACGCTCGGCAGGGCTTTATGATGCCGTTATGCGTCTTAAAAAATATTCTGACAATTACAATGAAAATTATACACCGATTGTGCAGAGTATTGTTATTGAGATTGTATATCTGATAAATAAAATATCCTCTTTTGAGGCAACAGATACAGTAAATAAGCCGATACAAAACATTATTAACTATATAAACAGACATTTTACGAGTGAAATTACACTTGATACTCTTTGTGAAAAATTTTTTGTTTCAAAATATCATTTGTGTCGTATTTTTAAAGAGGCAACGGGACTTACCGTTCAGGAATATATACGTGAAAAACGCCTTACCTATGTTGCCTCGCTTAAAAGAGAGGGGAAAAGCCTGACGCAGGCATCGATAGAGGCAGGATTTTCTGACTATTCCTCCTTTTACCGTGCATATGTAAAAAGATACGGTATAAGCCCTAAAAATGCAGAGAAGCTATCTTAAATCAAGATAGCTTCTTTTTCTTTTGCTTTTACAGCAGGTATAACAAAATTAATTCCGTCCTTTATAATTTCAAATTCAGTTTTTCCTGCATCTGAAATTTCCCCGTCGGTACAAAGGCGCATTTTCCCGTCAAGGGGAGTTATAACCGCTTTTTTGCATTTTGTTGTAAATATTACGTTCTCAATCTTTGGTAATTTTATATGCGTTCCTTTCATATAAAAAGGAAGCTTGGTAAGAAAATTGAGGCGTGAAATATTATAAATTATATTAATGTTTATAAATCCGTCTTTTATTGATGCGAGGGGATTGCTTTTTATACCTCCGCCGCAATAGCTTCCGTTTGCCAGAGAGGTAAGCAGAAGAGGACCGCAATACTTTTTTTCACCGTCAAGCTCAATTAAAAGCTTTGCGCCTTTCTTTTTTATAAGCATTACAAAAATAGATAGAAGGTAGGCAAGTGAGCCTGAAATAAAAGGCTTCTTCTTCATACTTGCGGTCATATCAGCTACATTACAGTCAAAGCCGATGTTAAACATATTAACGCAGTAACCCGTCTTTTCCTTTCCGTTTAATGTTGTGTGGTAGCGTATGACGTCGCACTTTGTGCTTTCGCCTTCAATTTGTGCGGCAATGCTTAAAAAATCATTGCTTTGCGCAAAATTTCTGCAAAAATCATTGCCCGTGCCAAGCGGTATAACGCCAACCTGAGCATCAGGACAAAGAAATGCGCCGCTTACCACTTCGCCCAGTGTTCCGTCACCTCCGCACGCAATAAATCGTGTTGCACCGTGAATTTTACAATATTCTTTCACAAAACACTCTGCATCACCGGGGGAGGAAGTAACGTGTAATCCAACATCTTCATTCAGGAAAAGTGAAACCTCTTTAATTTTGTCAATCAGCTTTTCGGTGTCAGGTCCCTGACCTGCCATAGGATTTATTATAAAAACGGTTTTCATAATAAGCACCTCGCCAAAATCTTCCTATAAAAGACAGTTTAGCACAAATTCTGACAAGGTGCAAGAAAAAAGAGGCTGTAGCAAAATGTATTAATATAAATGCA
>JAFSBF010000201.1 GCA_017441965.1 Clostridia bacterium
GCACAATGCATTGATGCGCAAGGGGCATATATAGGCCCTGGATTTGTGGATATACATGTGCACGAGGGTGGGGGGTATTCCACCTGCTTTGAGCCAAGGGAAGCAGCCCGTTTTTTCCTAAAGCACGGCGCTACAACAATCCTTGCAACGCCGTCGTATGACCTGAATTTTGATGAACTGATGCGTGCTATAAAATGTATTAAAACTGCAATGCCTGATGCACCCACAATAAAGGGAATGTATATGGAAGGACCGTATATGAATGTAGAATACGGCTCCCATGCATATCAAAATCCGTGGAGATACCCCATAAACGAAAAAGAATATAAGCAGTTTGTTGATGAAACAGGGACATTTGCAAAGGTTTGGGCGATAGCGCCTGAAAGAGAAGGGTTGTTACCATTTCTTGAATACGCAAAAAAGGTTAATCCCGATACTACATTTGCAATCGGTCACAGTGAAGCAACACCCGCCCAGATACGAGCTCTTGGAAAATACCGCCCGAAACTGCAGACACATTCTATGTGTGCTACGGGCAGAAAAGAGGTGCCCGCAGGTACACGCGGTATTGGACCTGACGAATACTGTCTTAAAGAGAGTGATATTTACTGCGAGCTTATAAGTGATTCCTGCGGTATTCACGTGCATCCTGAAATGCAGCAGCTTTTATTACATAATAAGGGTGTTCATCATATAGTTTTGATTACTGACAGTACAGTTTATGATGAGCCTGTGCCTAAAAAATTCAAGCACGTGCCCGACCTTAACTTTGACAGAGCGGGCGGAATTGCAGGAAGTAAGCTCACAATGGATATGGCGTGCAGAAATATAATGACACATACAAATTGCGGTATTGCGCAGGCATTTGTGATGGCATCGCTTAACGGTGCAAAGGTTTTGGGCTTGGACAACGAAATCGGCTCGATTGAAAAAGGAAAAAAGGCTGATTTGGTGTTTGTAGATGATAAGTTTAACGTAAAGCAGGTAATGCTTCAGGGCGAAATGTGTGATTTCGGGGAGGAATAATTGTGAGTAGTTTTAAGGCAGGATATGCAAGTGTCAATATAAATCCGCCTCTTGGTATAGGAATTTACGGATATTATGTTCCGAGGTTTGCAAAAGGATTTTTGGATGATTTGGAGGCTTTTGCATTAACACTGTCATTTGGAGAGAAAAAGGTAGTCTTACTCTCAGTTGACCACGGCGGTATTGACAGAGATATACTTGAGAAATACTGCGAGGATATAGAAAAGGCTACGGGAATAAAAAAAGAGAATATTTTTATGTCAGCATCACATACTCCTACGGGACCGCTTCTTAAAGTGACCGATATGTTTGAGGCTGATGAAGAGCCTGTAAATAACTATGTACGCTTTTTAGGTGAACGCCTTGTTGATGCAGTAAAGCTTTCACTTGAAGATTTAAAGGATGCGAAAATGGGTTATGCGGTAGGTACTGCACCTGATAAGGTAGCATACATACGCAGATATAAAATGAAGGACGGCACAACAATGACGTGCCCGCCCATAGGTGACCCTAATATTGACCATCCCATAGGTGAGCTTGACCAGAGGGTAAATGTGCTTCGCTTTGATAGAAATGGTGGCGAAAGCATAGTTTTGGTAAACTACGGACTTCACGCAGACACAATCGGCGGAGAAATGATTTCATCAGACTGGCCCGGATGGATGCGGAAAACTGTCGAAAAAGCTCTTGATGGAACAAAATGTATGTTTTTTGCAGGAGCAGAGGGCGATGTGGGAAGCACCAACGTACACCCCTCGGGCGGCGATATGAATGACACAGAAATAAGCTTCGATAACGAAATGAAAAGCCCCGGTATGGCACGCTTTGTAGGTCGTGCCCTTGCAGGAACAGTTTTGCAGGTGTATGACAAGGTAACATATACCGAGGTGGATAAGCTTAATATAGTGCATAAGATTGCAGTTATTCCTGCAAATGTTCCCAGAAAAGAAGATTTACCTACTGCACATAAATATAAGGAACTTCACGATGCAGGACGTGATGAGGATATTCCATTTACAGCAATGGAGCTTACAACTGTTGTGGCGGAGGCGCTTCGTATGTGTAAAATGGAAAACGGCCCTGAAAGCTACAACCTTGATTTAACAGGTGTTAGAATTGGCGAAGTTGCACTCCTCGGA
>JAFSBF010000202.1 GCA_017441965.1 Clostridia bacterium
ATGCAAAGATGCGCATATTTAACACAGACGGCAGTGAGGGACGTATGGCAGGTAACGCTATCCGCTGCGTAGGTAAATACCTCTGGGATAACGGCTATGTAACCCACCGCCATATCACAATTGAAACTGCAAGCGGTGTAAGAAAGCTTACCCTTCACCTCTTTGACCACAAGGTTACAAGTGTAACTGTTCAGATGGGCAAGGCAGAGTTTAATCCCGCTCTTATCCCCGTGGATATGCCCGGTGATAAAGTAATTAACGAAAAGGTTACAATCGGTGGAAAGAAGTATGATATTTCTTGCGTGTCTATAGGTAATCCGCACTGTGTTGTTATCTGCGACAATGTATATAACATTGATGTTGAAACAATTGGTCCAAGATTTGAAAATGCACCTATCTTCCCCGAGCGTATCAATACCGAGTTTGTTAAAATTATTGACAAGCGTACCATCAGAATGAGGGTTTGGGAACGTGGTAACGGTGAAACCCCTGCCTGCGGAACAGGTGCGTGCGCTGCGGCAGTTGCGGCAGTTGAAAACGGCTACTGCGATAAGGATACCGATATTTCTGTAAGAGTTGAGGGTGGCGAGCTTATCGTTCGCTACACTGACGAGGGTGTATTCTTAACGGGTGATGCCGAAAAGGTATTTGAAGGCATCTATGAATATTAATTCAAAATGCGAAGTTCGAAATGCGAAATGAAGGAAAGAAAATTGTTAACAATTTTCTACTGATTATCATTTACAAAAGAGCTTATAAGAATGAATATTAGTGCATAAAATATAGATTTATGCACTAATATTCAAAAATTTATGAATTTTTATGCAAAAATACTTGCATAATTATACATTTAGTGTTATACTCTATTTGAAACAAATAATAAAGGTATTTGGGTTGTAAAAAGCAGTGAAGGCGGCAATCAAGATAAGAAGGCTTTTGCCTCGGCAAAAGTCCACCTTCATTTCGAATTTCGAATTTCGAACTTCGAACCTCGCATTCTTTACTATGCTTTTGTGTTTTTAAACAGCCCTCTGAAAAAAGGAGATTTTAAAAATGGACAAAAAAGATATTAAAAAAGTTGTTCTCGCCTACAGCGGCGGACTTGATACATCAATAATTATTCCGTGGCTTAAAGAAAACTACAA
The DNA here is from genome assembly GCA_017441965.1 of Clostridia bacterium. Classification (GTDB taxonomy): domain Bacteria; phylum Bacillota; class Clostridia; order UMGS1883; family UMGS1883; genus UMGS1883. Next base: position 1,146 of record JAFSBF010000202.1, read on the forward strand.
CAACTGTGAGGTTATTGCCGTTGCAGGAAACGTAGGTCAGAATGATGAGCTTGACGGACTTGAGGAAAAGGCTATAAAGACAGGTGCTTCAAAGCTTTATGTACTTGATCTTACAGAGGAATATGTAAATGACTACATCATTCCCACAATGAAGGCAGGCGCAATTTACGAGGAATATCTCCTCGGTACGAGCCACGCACGTCCCTGTATTGCAAAGGGCCTTGTTGATATCGCACTCAAAGAGGGTGCAGATGCAATCTGCCACGGCTGCACAGGTAAGGGTAATGACCAGGTACGTTTTGAGCTTGCAATAAAGCACTTTGCACCTAAAATGCCAATTATCGCTCCCTGGCGTATATGGGACATCAAGTCACGTGAAGAGGAAATCGAATATGCCGAGGCGCATAATGTTCCCCTCAAAATTAACCGTGAAACAAACTATTCAAAGGATAAGAACCTCTGGCACCTTTCTCACGAGGGACTTGACCTTGAGGATACAGGTAATGAGCCGCAGTACGAGAAGCCCGGTTTCCTTGAAATGGGCGTATCTCCCATTATGGCACCTGATGAGCCTACATATATCACCCTTGATTTTGAGCAGGGTGTTCCCGTTAAGTTTAACGATAAGGCTATGAGTGCAAAGGAAATCATCCTTGCATTAAACGAGGTTGGCGGTGCTAACGGTATTGGTCTTCTTGACATCGTTGAAAACCGTCTTGTTGGTATGAAGTGCCGCGGTGTATATGAAACCCCCGGCGGTGCAATCCTTTACAAGGCACACAGTGTTCTTGAATCAATCTGTCTTGACAAAATGACACTCCACGAAAAGCAGAAGCTTTCCATCACCTTTGCCGAGCTCGTTTACAACGGTCAGTGGTTCACACCTCTCCGCGAGGCTCTTTCCGCCTTCGTTGACAAGACTCAGGAGAAGGTTACCGGTAAGGTTAGACTTAAACTTTACAAGGGCAATATGATTAACGCAGGCGTATGGAGTGATTACTCTCTTTACTCTGAAGAAATCGCAACATTCGGCGAAAGCGACTACAACCAGAAAGATGCTGAAGGATTCATCAATCTCTTTGGACTCCCTGTTTCTGTGCAGGCTATGGTTGATGCACAGAACAAAAATAAATA
>JAFSBF010000203.1 GCA_017441965.1 Clostridia bacterium
ACCGTGTATATACAATACTTGGTGACGGTGAAATTGAAGAGGGTCAGGTTTGGGAAGCTGCTATGTTTGCTGCACATTATAAGCTTGACAATCTCACTGCTTTCCTTGATTTTAACGGACTTCAGATTGACGGTGACATCAGAGAGGTTATGAATTCAACCCCCATCGATAAGAAGTTTGAGGCATTCAACTGGAATGTAATTACAATTGACGGACATGACTACGACCAGATAAGAAATGCAATTGACGAGGCGCAGAAGGTAAAGGGTAAGCCTACCATTATCATAGCAAAGTGTGTAAAGGGTAAGGGCGTATCATTTATGGAAAATCAGGCAGGCTGGCACGGCGCTGCTCCGAACAAAGAGCAGTTTGAGCAGGCAATAGCAGAGCTTGATGCAAAAATTGCAGAGCTTCAGGCGTAATTAAGCTTTAAAAGAAAGGAATGTGTGAATTATGGCTATAGGTGATAAGAAAGCAACCCGTGAAAGCTACGGTATGGCTCTTGCGGAGCTTGGTGAAAAATATGATATTGTTGTTATGGATGCTGACCTTTCCAAATCAACAAAGACAGATACTTTTAAGAAAAAATTCCCTGAAAGATTTATAAATACAGGTATTGCGGAGGGTAATATGCTCTCAACTGCAGCAGGTCTTGCAACAACGGGTAAAATTGTTTTTGCAAGTTCATTTGCAATGTTTGCCGCAGGACGAGCTTTCGAGCAAATCCGTAACTCTATCGGATACCCCCACCTTAATGTAAAAATCGGTGCAACACACGCAGGTATCAGCGTTGGTGAGGACGGTGCAACACATCAGTGCCTTGAGGATATGGGTATTATGCGTACTATTCCCGGAATGGTAATAATCAATCCTGCAGACCACGTTGAGGCTATGGCGGCAGTTGAGGCTGCAGTTAAGTACGAAGGTCCTGTATATCTTCGTTTCGGCAGACTTCCCGTACCGCAGATTTATGATGAAAATACATACAAGTTTGAGATTGGCAAGGGTGTTCAGCTTGAAGAGGGTACAGACGCAACTATCGTTGCAACAGGTCTTATGGTTCCTTATGCTCTTGAGGCACGTGAGATACTTAAGGCAGAGGGTATTGATGCGGCAGTTGTAAACATTCATACAATTAAGCCTATCGACAGAGAAATTATTAAAAAAGCTGCAGAGAAGACAGGTGCAATCGTTACTGCAGAGGAGCATAATGTAAACTGTGGTCTTGGCAGTGCAGTTGCAGAGGTTCTTTGCGAGGAGTGCCCCGTTCCTATGCTCAGAGTAGGTACTCAGGATGTATTTGGTAAGAGCGGTAAGCCCTACGAGCTTCTTAAGGAATACGGACTTTCTGCAGAAAATATTGCAGAGCAGGTTAAAAAAGCTATCAGTTTGAAAAAGTGAAAAGTAAGGATTTGTATGAATGAACGAACTTTTAAAAGAACTTAATAGTCAGCAGAGAGAGGCCGCGACATCAGTTGGCGGCCCTCTTCTGGTATTAGCAGGTGCGGGCAGCGGAAAAACACGTGTGCTGACATACAGAATTGCATATATGATAGGTGAAAAGGGAGTAGCCCCGTGGAATATTCTTGCTATAACCTTTACCAATAAAGCGGCAAAGGAAATGGCAGACCGTGTGGAAAAGCTTATCGGCGAAACTGCAAAGGATATGTGGGTAAGAACATTTCACTCTGCGTGTGTACGAATATTAAGACGTGATATTGACCGTATCGGCTATGACAGAAATTTTAATATAATTGATTCCGATGACCAGAAATCAGTAGTAAAGGAGTGCTTAAAGGAGCTTGGCTTTGACGAAAAAGAGTTTCCGCCAAGAAGTGTTATGAGTGAGATTTCCTTTGCAAAGGATAAGCTTTTAACACCTTCGCAGTATGCACTCGAATACGGTGATGATTACAGAAAGAAACAGATTGCAAATCTGTATTCGCTTTATCAGAAAAAGCTAAAGGTGGCAAACGACCTTGATTTTGACGATCTTATTATGCTGACGGTAAAGCTTTTTTCTGATGCGCCTGATGTACTCAGCTTTTATCAGAATAAGTTTCGCTATATCTTAGTAGACGAGTATCAGGATACAAATAAGGCACAAAACGAGCTTATTATGATGCTCGCAAAGGAGCACAGAAATCTCTGCGTTGTCGGTGATGACGACCAGAGTATATATAAGTTCAGAGGTGCCGATATCTCAAATATCCTTGACTTTGAAAAGGAATTTACCGATGCGCGTGTTATAAGACTTGAACAGAATTACCGCTCAACGCAAAACATTCTTGATGCTGCAAATAATGTTATAAAGAATAACTTTGGCAGAAAGGGTAAAAACCTCTGGACAGACAAGGGTGAGGGTGAGAAAATCACCGTATACAAGGCTCAAAATGAACACGATGAAGCATCCTATATTGCTGATAAAATGTATTCTTTAAGTATTAACGGTTACCGCTACAGTGATATGGCGGTGCTTTACAGGGCAAATTCCTCTTCACGTACACTTGAAGAAGTTTTTATGCGCAAGGCAGTGCCCTACAGAGTATTGGCAGGACTGAGGTTCTACGACCGTAAGGAAATCCGTGATATGATTGCGTATTTAAGGCTTATTAAAAATCCTGACGATAATATAAGCCTTAGAAGAATTATTAACACTCCGTCAAGGAAAATCGGTAAGGTTACACTTGATAAGATTGCAGCGGCAGCAGACAGAGAGGGCTGCAGCCTGCTTAAAGCTATAGGAAACCATATTGATACACTTGGTGCATCTGTGGCTGAGTTTTATAAGCTTATAGAGGAGCTTTTAGTCATTGCACGTGAAAATACAATTCCTGAGCTTATAGAAGCCGTTTATGAAAAAAGCGGATACAAGGAATTTTTAAAAACAGATGAAAAGGCGCAGGAGCGTGACGAAAACATAGGCGAGCTTATAAACGGCGCCGCAAATTATATGGAAAATAATGAGGAAGCAACCTTTGAGGATTATATGGATAACCTTGCCCTTATAAGCGATATTGATAATTATGACGAGGAGCTTGATGCTGCCGTATTTATGACAATGCACGCAGCAAAAGGTCTTGAATTCCCGATTGTATTTATATGCGGCTTTGACGAGGGTATTTTCCCAAGCTTTATGAGCAGCTACAGCAGTGAAGAAACGGAGGAGGAACGCCGTCTTTGCTATGTGGGAATAACCCGTGCGAGGGAAAAACTGCATCTTACCTGTGCACATAGCCGTATGCTTTACGGAAAAACGTCAAATTACAAGCCTTCAAGGTTTTTGGAGGAAATCCCCGAAAACCTTAAGGAGATAATTGATAATTCACCCACAATCGGTGATTATGAAATAAAAATTCCCAAGGCAGTAAGTCATAATGCCCCTGAAAGCTCACTCTTTGCGAGTGCACCGTCTGCACCAAGGCGAACTAACACGCAGACCTTCAGTGCAGGAGATTGTGTAATTCATAAAAAATTCGGCAGGGGAATTATTATCAGCGCAAATAGTGTGGGAAATGATATCCATTATGAAATTGCTTTTGAAAGTGTAGGAACGAAAAACCTTCTGGGACTTTACGCAAAGCTTGAAAAGGGTGATTGATGTGTATAACGATTTTGCCTATTTATATGATGAACTGATTAATGATGTTGATTACAAAAAATGGGTTGACTATTATTATAAGATTTTCAGCCGCTTTGGGCATACTCCAAAGCTCGGTCTTGACCTTGGCTGCGGAACGGGTAATATGACAACTGAGTTTGCCCTGCGTGGGGTAGATATGACAGGTGTTGACCTTTCGGAGGATATGCTCTTAGTAGCACGTGAAAAGTCAGAGAATATGGACATACTCTACCTTAATCAGGATATGCGCAGCTTTGAGCTTTACGGAACGGTTGATTTTATTGTTTCAAGCCTTGACTGTATAAACTATATTACCGATAAAAGGGATTTACTGAAGGTTTTTCGCCTTGTAAACAATTACCTTGATCCCGGCGGGCTTTTTATATTTGATATTAATACCCGATGCAAATTAGAAAATATTTTGGGAAATAATACATTTATACTTGAAAATGATGATGTGTTCTGTTCGTGGCAGAACGAGTATGATAAGGTGCGCAGAATTTGTGATTTTTATCTGACGTTTTTCTGCAAACAAGGAAACGTATACGAGCGGTTTGATGAACAACATTCGGAAAGAGCATATGATATACCGGAAATAACTGCGCTTATTGAAAAAGCAGGAATGAGAGTTTTAAATGTATATGATAATTTAAGCTTTAATGCACCAAAAGAAAACAGTGAGAGAGTATTTTTTGTGGTGCAGGAACAGGGGAAACGATGATGGTTGTGGTTATAGGCGGCGGTGCGGCAGGTCTGATGGCGGCAATTACTGCAGCGCTAAACGGTGCCGATGTAACGCTGATTGAAAAAAATGCCGATGTGGGGAAGAAGCTTCTCATTACAGGCAAAGGCAGATGTAATGTGACAAATGCGTGTGTGACGCAGGAAATTTTTGAAAACATTCCCACAAACGCAAGCTTTTTATACAGTGCCATTTACGGTTTTACAAATTATGATGTAATGGATTTCTTTGAAAACTGCGGCGTACCGCTCAAAACAGAGCGTGGGGAACGTGTTTTTCCACAAAGCGACCGTGCAAAGGATATAGTAGATGCACTGAAAAGAAGGGCAAACGAGCTTGGTGTAAAAACAATCCGCGGACGTGCAGAGGCTATAATCACTAATGGCGAAAAGGTCAGCAGTGTTAAAACCGAAACGCAGACTGTTTTTGCAGACAAGGTTATCCTTGCCACGGGCGGTAAAAGCTATCCTAAAACAGGTTCAACGGGTGACGGATATAAAATAGCTCAAAAGATGGGGCATAGTGTGACAAAGATAAAGCCTGCACTTGTACCCGTTGAAACAATAGAAGATACATCTGCACTTATGGGGCTTTCACTGAGAAATGTCAGCATAAGTGTGTTTGATAAAAATAACCGTAGACTTCACAGCGATTTTGGCGAAATGCTCTTTACACACTACGGGCTTACGGGTCCGCTTATCCTTTCTTCAAGCAGTCATATGGGTGAAAACCCTGAGGGTGTACAGATAGAAATAGATTTAAAAAGTGCACTTGACGAGGAAACTCTCGACAAAAGAATATTAAGAGATTTTGAAAAGTATAAAAACAGAAATTTTGAAAATGCACTCTCTGACCTGCTTCCGTCAAAAATAATTGGATATATTATAGAAAGGTCGCAGATTGACCGGTTTAAAAAGGTTAATTCTATTACAAAGGAAGAGAGAAAACGGCTTTTATATACATTAAAGCATCTTGCCTTTACTGTCAAAGGATATCGCAGTGTAGATGAGGCTATTGTAACCTCGGGCGGAATTAATGTTAAAGAAATCAATGCCTCTACAATGGAAAGCAAGCTTATAAAAGGGCTTTATTTTGCAGGTGAGGTAATTGATGTTGATGCATATACAGGCGGATTTAACCTGCAGATAGCTTTTTCAACGGGCGTTCTGGCAGGTAAAAAAGCTGCAAAGGAGGAAATGAAAGAAAATGACTAAGATTGCAATTGACGGTCCTGCAGGTGCAGGAAAAAGTACAATTTCAAAGAAGGTGGCGTCTTTACTCGGGTTTGTATATATTGACACGGGTGCAATGTATCGTACAGTAGGGTTAAAGGCTGTAAGGTGCGGTGTGGATACAAATGATGAAAAAGGTGTTATAGAGCTTTTACCCTCTCTTGATATTGATATCAGGCACGAAGGGGTGGAGCAGCACATCTACCTTGACGGAGAAAATGTATCAGACCAAATACGCACACCGCAGATTTCAATGGCGGCAAGCAATGTTTCAAGAATTCCTGAAGTAAGGCTTGCAATGGTTGATATGCAGAGAAAGCTTGCCCAAAATCACGACGTAGTAATGGACGGCAGAGATATTGCAAGCTATGTTTTGCCTGATGCTGAAATCAAAATATTTTTAACGGCATCTGTTGATGCACGTGCGAAAAGAAGATATGACGAGCTTTTGGAAAAAGGCGAGAATGTAAGCTTTGAAGATGTAAAAAATGAAATGATACAGCGTGATACAAATGATTCTACACGTGAGTTTGCACCGCTTACAATTGCAGATGGGGCAGAGGTTATTGATACATCAGAGCTTACACTTGGGGAGTCTATCGATAAAGTAATTAATTATGTGAGGGAAAATATAAAATGAGTTTTTATAATATAGCGATTAGTATTGTTGGTTGTGTTTTAAAAGTATGTATGCTCTTTAAAATCAAGGGCAAAGAAAATATCCCCGCAGATGGTGCCTTCCTTTTGTGTTCGAACCATAGGAGTGCTATGGACCCCGTGTTAATTGCGACAGGGTGCAAACGTCAGCTTACCTTTATGGCAAAGGAGGAGCTTTTTAAGGTGTTTTTATTAGGGCATCTTATAAAAGCACTGGGCGCATTCCCGATAAAGAGGGGCAGAGGTGATGCGGCGGCAGTTATGGCAACTCTTAAAATAATGAAAAGGGGCGGTGCAACGCTCATTTTCCCCGAAGGAACACGAATGAAAAACGGTGAGCGCAAGGAAGTGGGTGGCGGTATTATACGTCTTGCAATACAGTCAGGCGTTCCGATAGTACCTGCATACGTTACGAAAAATACTGTTACATACGGAAAACCGATTTCTTATGATGAGTACGTAGAAAATGTTCAGGATGCGGACAAAATGCAAGCACTTGCAGATAATTTAATGGATACAATTTATTCACTTAGTCAAGATAAGAAATTACTTCAAGAGGTGGGTTGATTGAGTACACTGACAGTACAGATTGCAGATAAGGCGGGCTTTTGCTTTGGTGTCAGCAGAGCGGTTAAAATCGCCGAGGAGGGGGCAGAAACCAAAAAAATCGCAACCCTCGGCCCGATTATTCATAACCATTTTGTAACAGATGCACTTAAAGAAAAAGGTGTTCGTATTATAAATTCCCCGCTTGAGGCACAAAAGGACGAAACCGTTGTTATAAGAAGCCACGGTATAAGTAAAAAAGAACAGGAGCTTCTTATAGAAAATAACATAGATTTTATTGATGCTACGTGTCCGTTTGTGAAGAAGATACACAATATAGTAAAGGATGCATATGCCGAAAATCAGGAAATTGTAATTATCGGAGATAAAGAGCATCCTGAGGTTAAGGGCATTAACGGGTGGTGTAATGACAGTGCGGTTGTTCTCGAAACTGCCAAAGATGCTGAAAAATTGACATTTTCTGTTAAAAAAGAGGTGTGTGTTGTAGCACAAACAACTTTTGAGCGGGAATTATGGAAAAAAATTACGAAAATTATAAAAAAGACTTGCCAAAGTGCTATAGTTTTTGATACAATATGTAGTGCTACGAATGAACGACAAAAATATGCCGCTCAGCTTGCAAAAGAGAGTGATGTATTTATAGTTGTCGGCGGCAGACATAGCTCAAACACTAAAAAATTATTTGACATTGCCGCAGCTCTATGTAAAAACACCTTTTTGGTGGAGGAGGCATCTGAGCTTCCCGAAAACATTGCACAGCTTGGACATTCGGTCGGTATAACCGCCGGTGCATCGACACCGGAGCATATCATTAAGGAGGTTTTAGAAACCATGGTAGAAGAAAAAAACACTAATATTCAAGGAAATGGAGAGCCTACATTTGCCGAGGCATTTGAACAATCCCTCGTCACTTTAAATACAGGACAGGTTGTAACGGGTAACGTTATCGGCATTACCCCCACAGAAGTATATGTAGACCTTGGCTATAAGGCTGACGGCATCATCCCTGTGGACGAGCTTTCTGACGATCCGTCAGTAAACCCGAATGAAGTTGTTAAGGTTGGCGACGAGGTTGAGGTATTCGTTGTTCGCGTTAACGACGTTGAAGGCTATGTAAAGCTTTCAAAGAAGAAGATTGATGCTATCAAGGGATGGCAGTCAATTGAGGCAGCTTACGAGTCTGGTGAAATTCTTACAGGACGTATTGTTGAGGATGTAAACCGTGGCGTAATAGCACTTGTAAACGGTTGCAGAATTTTCATTCCTGCTTCTATGGCAAGTGAGAGATTTATGAAGGACCTTTCTTCTCTCGTTGGAACAGAGGCAAAATTTAAGATTGTAAACATCCGTGAGGACAGACGTGGCAGAAAGGCAATCGGCTCAATCAAGGTTGTTGCTCAGGCAGAGCGTGCTGAAAAGGTTGAAAAGTTTATGGCTGATGTAGAAGAGGGCAAGACATACACAGGTACTGTTAAAACTCTTACAGATTTCGGTGCATTTGTTGACCTTGGCGGTGTTGACGGTCTTATCCCGATTTCTCAGCTTAGCTGGCAGAGAATTAAGCATCCGTCAGAGGTACTCAGCGTTGGTGACAGTGTTGAGGTTACAATCCTTAAGGTTGACAAGGAAACTACTAAGGTTTCTCTCGGATATAAAAAGGCAGAGGACAACCCCTGGGAGATTGCGAAGAGCAAATTTAACGAGGGCGACGTTGTAAGCGCAAAGGTTGTTCGTCTTGTTCCGTTTGGTGCTTTTGTTGAGCTTATCCCCGGAATTGACGGTCTTATCCATATTTCTCAGATTGCTGACAGAAGAATTGGTAAGCCTGCTGACGTTCTTACCGTTGGTGAGATGGTTGAGGCTAAGATTACTGAAATCAACTGGGATGAAAAGAAAATCGGTCTTTCAATCAGAGTTTTGATTGAAGAGGCTAAGAAGGAAGCTGAAACATCTGTAGCAGATGCTCCCGCTGATGTAGAGGTTACTGAAGAGGAAGCTCCTGCAGAAGAAGCAGCAACAGAAGAATAATTTAAACAAATAAAAAGGCTTTGACGTTTTGTCAAAGCCTTTTCTGTTTTATCGTATATTTCATTTTATTGTGAGCAACATTTGGCATTCTTTAATTTAGTTGGAACGCAAAGTGGGTGAAGCGGCACGCTTCTTTTTTGCCGTATAGGGAATTGCGTATTTTATCGCGAGCAACATTTGCTCAGTTTAAAATTAGTTGGGACGCGAAATGGGTGAAGCGGCACGCTTCTTTAATTAACCCATTCCGCCTGCTGGCTCCATACCGAGGGGATAGAACTTAATTTTTGAAAATTGTATGTTTTTCACGCCTGCTGCAGTAGGATATTCGTCCTGGAAAATACGTACCTCAAGACGTGAGTAATATTCTGTCCACTGTTCATAATTGTCAAGCCTTGTCTGATAGGTGCCCAATGTTTTACCTGCATTGTCAATAAGCTCAAACGATACCAAAATATCCTCAGGTGCCAGATTGGTTGTATTTCTGAATACTATATCAAAGTATCTGTTTCCATAGAAACTGCTTGTTTGACTGTGTCCGAAAACAACCTTTTGCTTTGTCTGCGATGCAAGCTTCTTTGCCAATGCATTCATTCGGTTGTTTAAGGTTCTGTTGTCATATTCCTCAGGAGCCAGATAGGGAAGATTTCTAAGTGAGCGATCATCCGGACTTCCAAGATAACATTCTATTATATTCAGTGCTTCGTAAAGATTACCTTCATTTTCTGCCTCTACAGACTTGTTAATGATGAAATCAGTAGGCGTCACATAGCCACCTGCATAGAAGGACGGGGCTTCTTCTTTTTTTACGGAATGTGCATCCTTGCCCCAGCCACATACAGTAACATAATTAGTCGTTAAGTCGTTTTCGAGTTTATGCAGTGTGTTCCCCACGAAATCGGGATATTTACCCTCAACAGGCTTAATAGAGCTTTGAATTTGGGTTAATTTAGAACCTGCTTCTCCTACAGAGTGATGCATAAGAAATTCCTGAAAATCATTTTCAAAGTAAGAAGTGTTAACCCATCCTTTGTCAAGAAATTCAGGTGCACGGTTGGAATTAACGGAAATTACGGTTAACATAGGCTCGCTTTCCATATTAATAAGTGGGGTGAATCCGTTATCCTCTTTCCACTGCATAATATATTCGGGAGAATAACTGTGAGTATCTCTTTTTTCATAGCTGATAACCTTATGTGCATATTCTGTAACGGGAACCTTTTCAATTGCAGGAGATGTACCTGTAAGGTTATAGAGATAGTAATATCCTATGTCTGCAAAATCGCCTGTTGCAATCTCAAGCTGCTTATTTTCATGAAAGGTTACTGCCCAGCCGAATTTCTGTCCCCAATCCCATGTGAGAGGGAAATAAAGAACATCATTGTAATTAAGAATAGGATACTGCTGCGAAGCATTGCTTATAGCCTCGCCCATAACAGTAATGGGTGTGCTTACAACTGTTGCAATTGCATTTGCAGGGAAGGATTTGATATCAGGGTTTATAAAGTCACGATAATAGCCAGAGGATTGTGTTTTTGTGATTACGTTTCCTGTCTCCTGCGCCCAGTTGTTTTCAAGACCAAGGTAGGCGCAATCCTCATAGGTCATAGGGAAATAAGTGATGCCATCATAGAGAATAAAGGGATATTCTCTGTAATCGTTTTCGACAACTCTTCCGTTTATTATAACGGGGAAGCTTGCCTTTGACACTGCTACCTGTGATGCTGATGCTGAAAGTGGTATCAGCATAAGAATAAAAAGTAGCGCCATGGTGATAAGTTTAGCTGTTCTTTTCATTGCTTTCTCTCCAATCTTTATGATTAATTAATTAAATTACAGTGTTAAATTTTCTGAAAGAGCGTCACTTGCCTCTTTAATATAAAAGTTTTCTTCTTTTAAAAGCTGCGGGTCATCCTTTAAAAGTGCCTCTGCAGCAGTACCGCTTTGTTTAAGTACACTAAGGTCATTTGCAAGGTCTGCAATTTTAAAGTGCAGTGCGCCATGCTGACGTGTGCCGAAAAAGTCACCCGGTCCACGAAGTGTTAAATCCTTTTCGGATATTTTAAATCCGTCATTACTTTTTGTCATTATTTGCATACGCTCCTTAATATCGTCTGAAAAGGAGGAGCAAAACAGTACACAATAGCTTTTACTGCTTCCACGTCCTACACGTCCTCGAAGCTGATGAAGCTGACTCAGACCAAATCTTTCTGCGTTTTCTATTATCATCAGTGTTGCCTCGGGCACATTTACGCCGACCTCAATAACAGTAGTTGATACAAGAATTTTACTTTCTCCGCAAATAAAATCACTCATTGCCTTTTCCTTGTCCGCACTTTTCATTTTGCCGTGGACAAGCCCCATAGGTATATCGGGAAAAATTTTGGAGGAGAGGTGCGAAAAATGCTCCTCTACAGATTTAAGGGGGATATTTTCTGATTCCTCAACACTTGGGCAGACGATATAACAACGGTTATTTTTTTCTACCTCTTTGCGGATAAATGCATATATACGCTCACGCATGTTTTCGCCTACACAGTAAGTATCAATTACCTGTCTGCCCGGCGGAAGCTCCCCGATAACTGAAATATCCATATCGCCGTATATAATAAGTGCGAGCGTTCGTGGAATAGGGGTAGCCGTCATTACAAGAGTATGTACATTGCTACCCTTTTCACTAAGTGCCATTCTCTGCCTTACGCCAAAGCGGTGCTGTTCATCCGTTACGGCAAGGGCAAGGCGCATAAAACTGACTTTTTCTGTTATAAGTGCGTGCGTGCCGAAAAGTGCATCTATTTCACCGCTTTTAAGTTTTTCGTAAATTTCACGTTTTGTCTTTTGCGATGTACTTCCCGTAAGAAGTGCACATTTAATTCCCAAATTCTCAAGCATAGGGGAGAGGTCATTGTAATGCTGACGTGCGAGCACCTCTGTAGGAGCCATCATTGCCGCCTGATTGCCGTTTTTTACACATACATATATTGAAATAGCTGCTATAACCGTTTTACCGCTGCCGACGTCACCCTGAACAAGCCTATTCATAACAGTGCCTGAGGACAGGTCAGAAAGTATCTCATCCGTAACCTTTTTTTGCGCATTTGTGAGCGTAAAGGGCAGAGAGGAGAGAAACGGGGTAATATCTTTGTCAGTAAATCTTATACCTTGCTTTTTTTCGGCAGATATTTTCATTTTACGCAGCGTTGTCTGCAAAATGAAAAATTCCTCAAACACAAGCCTCTTTTTTGCTATTTCAAGAGAATTTAAGTCAGCAGGAAAATGTATGTTTTTAATTGCAAATTCAAGAGGGCATAACGAGTATGTGCGAAGTACAGAAGGCGGAATAATATCACGCATATAGCTGTGATATAAACGGTAGCTCTCTAAAATCAGATTACGCATAAATTTTTGCGTAATACCGCTTGTAAGGGGATATATGGGAACTATACATTTTGTACATTCTGATTTTGAAGAAAGCTCAAATTCAGGGGAAAGGATTTCTTTGTTTTTGCCTCTGATATTAACCTTTCCGTAGAAAGAATATTCATAGCCAACCTTAAAATTGTTTTTTATGTATTTGTTATTAAAGAATATGCACGTTGCAATTCCCGTATCGTCACGCACCAAAAGCTTATAATAGGTAAGTCCTTTGCGTACAAAATGCTCTGTTACGGGGGAAACAACAATAGCATTAACACAGTGATAGCTTCCATTTTCAATATCAAAGATTTTAGAAACCTTTGTTCTGTCCTCAAAACGCACGGGAAAATGTGTTAATAAATCCCAAATGGTAAAAACGCCAAGGCGAAGCAATTGCTTCGCCTTGGCGTCGC
>JAFSBF010000204.1 GCA_017441965.1 Clostridia bacterium
AGTTACAGTGTAACCGAGGGGATTTCGAGTGCGCCCCTATGTCCGTTTGCAACAAGCAGTTCAATCATCGTGCGCATAAAGCACACTCGATTTCACTGTGTTGCTGCACAGCCCTTGTGTGCTCCCTGCATCGTCCACAGGACGCGGTCGCTACTCGGTTCCACTTCGATACCTGTCCGTGTTATATTAAAGTTTTCTTCCCTTCGCGAAGAGAGGCAAAGAAGCTTTTCAGCATAGAGGTACATTCCTCCTCCATAATGCCGCCGTAAACCCGTGTATTACTGCCAAAATATGATTTTGAAAACAAATCTATTCTTCCGCCTGCGCCGCCGTATTCTGCATCATATGCTCCAAAATAGACACTGCGCATACGCGAATTTATTATCGCACCGCTGCACATAACGCACGGTTCCAATGTGACATAGAGGTCACAGTCAGAAAGACGCCAGTCACCAAGCTTTTCACAAGCTTTGCGGATTGCAACAATCTCTGCGTGGAGCGTTGGGTCGTGCGTAACATTACGCACATTATGTCCTGTTGCAATTACCTGCCCATCACGCACTATTACTGCACCTACTGGCATTTCGCCTTCTTCTATTGCTTTTTGCGCTTCATTAAGAGCAAGCCTCATAAATTTGTTTTCCAAATCAGCCACCTCGTATATAATAGCATAAAAGCTGCATCACGTCAAGAAAATTTCTCAAAGGGACTGTGGCAAAATGATTTTGCCACAGTCCCTTTGATTATTGATTAAGATTGTCAAGTTCCTGACGTATCATTTCCTTTGTTACGGTCAGCACGCTTGTAAAACGGCAAGTAAGTGCCTTTTCAAAGTTTTCACGTGCGCCGTCTGTATCACCCATATTTTTAAGCACAAGTGCATAATTGTAATAAGGCATCGGTGTAAAGAGCTGTTTTTCGAGAAGCTTTGAATAAATCTCCTTCGCCTTTACGTACTGTCCGGTGATGTAGTAAAGCTCACCGAGATTATCAGCAATAGTCTTATCATCCTCGTTATATTCGTATGCCTCAAGAAGAAATTCAAGAGTTTCTGTATAATTTTTCTCCTTCTTTGCATTTTCAAGAAGAAGAACACCGAGCGTTCCATAGGTGTTTGTAGATGGCATCTGTTTGTGAACAATAGTCGCAATCTTTATAGCCTCTTCAAGGTTCCCCTCTTTCCACGTGAGGACAGCAAGGTTGTGTTTTGCATTAATTTTATCCTCTGTCGTCGTACGATTTGAATTAATAACCTCATTAAGAAGTCGTCTGCCTTTATCAAATCGATTTTCACGCAGACAGAATGATGAATAGGATATTTTTGCCTGCGCATTCATAAGCCCTGTTTTATATGCCTTTTGATAAAGCTTTTCACCCTTTTCGACATTACCCTTGATGTAATATGCCTGAGAAGCAAGCTGAGTAAGGATAAGCGCACGTCTGTTCCACAAAAGAACTGCTACTACAATCAAAAGTGCAGCAAAAGCAACAAGTGCACCGAAATACTGTCCAATGAGCCAGAAGGCTCCAAAAAACGCAACAACATAAAGTAAATTTTTCATAGTAAAGCCCTCTCAAATCAGAACTCTGCGGAGCCAGTTGTTCTGGGGAAGCTCATCGCATCACGGATATTAGAAATACCTGTAATATACATAAGCGCTCTTTCAAATCCGAGACCAAAGCCCGCGTGCTTTGCACTGCCGTAACGGCGAAGGTCAAGATACCACCAGTAATCCTTGGGGTCAAGACCAAGCTCTGCCATACGTTTTTCAAGAAGGTCAAGTCTTTCCTCACGCTGACTTCCACCGATGATTTCACCAACCCCCGGAACAAGGCAGTCCATAGCGGCAACCGTCTTACCATCATCATTCATACGCATATAGAATGCCTTAATATCCTTGGGATAATCCATAACGAACACAGGACGCTTGAAAATCTTTTCTGTAAGATAACGCTCATGCTCTGTCTGAAGGTCGATACCCCACTCTACGGGATATTCAAACTTCTCGCCGCTTTCCTGCAAAAGTTTAATTGCCTCGGTATATGACACCCTGCCAAAGTCGGAGTTAAGCACCATATTAAGTCTTTCAAGAAGTGTGTTGTCAATAAACTTATTGAAAAATTCCATTTCCTCGGGTGCGTTGTCAAGAACATATTTAATAATATATTTGAGCATATCCTCTGCAAGCTGTGCATCATCTTCAAGGTCAGCAAAAGCAATTTCAGGCTCTACCATCCAGAATTCTGCACCGTGACGTGGGGTATTACTCTTCTCCGCACGGAAGGTGGGACCGAAGGTATACACACTTCCAAGTGCCATTGCGTGGGTTTCTACATTAAGCTGCCCGCTTACCGTAAGGCTTGTAGGCTTACCAAAGAAATCCTGAGAGAAATCCACACTGCCATCCTCATTTCTTGGAGGATTTTCAATATCAAGAGAGGTTACACGGAACATCTCCCCTGCGCCCTCACAGTCACTTGTTGTGATAATGGGGGTGTGAACGTATACAAATCCTCTTTCATTAAAGAAGGAATGAATTGCATATGCAAGAATACTTCTCACACGGAAAACTGCAGAGAAAGTATTCGTTCTGGGACGAAGATGCGCAATAGTACGAAGATATTCGTTTGAATGGCGCTTTTTCTGCAAAGGATAATCAGGAGTTGACTCACCCTCAATCTCCGCAACATCTGCATTAAGCTCAAAAGGCTGCTTTGCATCGGGGGTAAGAACAATGCTGCCCTCAAAATACACTGCACTGCCTACGTTAAGAGAAGCAATAGCATCATAAGAATCAAGCTTGTCCTTTTCAATAACAACCTGAAGGCAGTCAAAAAAGCTACCGTCGTTAATTGAAACAAAGCCGACATTGTTATTTGCACGGATAGAGCGTATCCATCCTGCAACACGCACCTTTTCCCCATTTTTAAGGTCTGTGCTTCTGTAAAGCTGTTTTATGGTAGTACGTTTCATAAAATATACCCTTTCTGTTTTAGTCTATTGTAATCGTATGTGTATTTTTAAACACACCGTTTTTTGCAAGCTTATTTATGCCCGGTTTTTCGGGAAGGTTACTTACAACACCGTCATTATCGGGAAGTGCGCACCATGGCTCTATACATAAAAATGGTGCCTTTGGCTCTTTCCACAAAAGAAGGTGGGCAGTTTCGGGATAATCAACCGTAATTTTCTTCTTTGTGTTTTTACCCACAAGAGAAACTCTCTTCACACTGATGTTTTCAAAAATATATGTGTCACGCTCTGCAAAATCATCATCCACAAGCTGCATTTCACCATTTTCCAAAACAACGGTTTCCGTCTTTCCTGAAAGGAACGGTCCGTTAAGAAGAGAATTTTCAAGCGTATCTACACCTTCAAACCGGACACTGAAATCGCCCGTCTCTCCCTCCCACATATATGCTTCGTGAGAGCCGATTGAAAAATACATATCACCATCGGTTTTGTTATTTACGACATAGGTAACATTTATTTTATTTCCTTCAAGAGCATATATAACACGAAGCTCGTAATCAAAGGGATAGACCTTTTTTGATTTTTCATCCGATACAAGAAGATATGTTACAGAGCTGCTGTCGGCATTTTCAATAATAAATTCACAATCTCTTCCAAAGCCGTGAGCGGTCATATTATATGAAGCTCCGTTATATATGTATCGTCCCTCGGTAAGCTTTCCGCATATGGGCCATAAAAGCGGTGCCTGACCGTTCCAGTATTTTTCATCACCCTGCCAGAGCCTTTCTACGCCGTCTTTATCGACAATACTTTTAAGCTCCGCACCAAGTGTATCTATTTCCACTGTTAAAAAATCGTTTTTTATAATTGTACGCATACTTAACTTCTTCCTTTAAGATTTAGTAAATATAGAACAAAAACTGTCACACCCTCATTTTTATGAGGGCGTGACAGCCTTTGCGGAGAAAGGATTATTCTCCGCACTCACTGCAATTTTCGCAATCGCAGTCAAATTCAAGCTCAATTTCCTCCTGACAAGAAGGACATACAATCTTGTCATCGCAAGAAGCAAGTGTTTCAGGGTCAAGATAAATCATATCACCGCAAGCGGGACACTCAACACCGAATTCGTCATTGTCGTCGAAATCGTCCTCATCATCATACACATAGCCCTCAAGTGCATCAAGGTCTTCATCAACCTCGTCAAGCTGCGCTTGTGTTTCGTCCTGAATTTCCTCTATCTCTGCAATCTCGTCTGCTATATCTGCAAGTGCATCAACAATTGCGATAAGGAGTTTGCCCTCTTTAGTAGTTTCGTCGATATCAAGACCTTCCGAAAGACCTGTGATATACGCCATTTTTTCTGTTAAATAGCTCATATTGCCCTCCAAAAATGTTTTATTATGCACGTCCGAGGTATTCCCCGGTACGTGTATCAACCTTAATTGTTTCCCCGTTATCGATGAAAAGGGGAACCTGAACTACTGCACCTGTTTCAAGTGTTGCAGGCTTTGTAGCACCGGTTGCAGTATTACCTGCAAAGCCGGGCTCTGTTTCTGTGATTGCAAGCTCAACAATGTTCGGAGGCTCAATAGCAAAGATATTTCCCTTATAGGAAAGAATCTTAACCTGCATATTCTCCTTAACAAACTTGAGTGCATCACCAAGCTGATCTTGGCTTACAGGAATCTGCTCGTAAGTTTCGGGATCCATAAAGTAGAAAAGGTCACCGTCATTGTAAAGATACTCCATATCCTTACGGTCAATGTGTGCCTTGGGCATTTTGTCTGTGGGGTTGAAAGTCTTTTCAACAACGCCGCCTGAAATAACATTCTTAATCTTTGTTCTTACAAACGCTGCACCTTTACCGGGTTTAACGTGCTGGAATTCGATTATCTGATAAACGCTTCCATCATATTCAAAAGTAACACCGTTTCTGAAATCTCCTGCTGAAATCATTTTATCTATCCTTTCGTAACAAAAATATTTTCCTTATGATATATTCTACAACATATTACCATAAATATCAAGAACTTTTTTTTGATAAAGCTGTAAAAGTTTAAGCATAAGTTATTTAAGCAAATATCCTCGTGTATAAAGCGCAGGCTTCGTCGGGGAGATTTCTCCGCGATACATTTTTATAACCTTTTCTGTTTCAGTTTTTCCCTCGGCTAAAAAAACTATCCGTATTGCGCCTATATTACTTTTATAAACCTCTTTCAGTTTATCCGCCATAAATGTAATGCGTGAGTTAAGCACTGTGTTTATATGCGTATCGCTGTCCCCTATCAGTGTAAACTGCGCCCCTGTTTTGTCTTTGATGCTGATTGGCTCTTTGCAATCACACCTGCCCGTAATTCCACGGATAAGGCACGCACGGCTTGTCATAACACATTGGTATCCATGACAAACAGCTTCGCACAAAAGCTTTGTTTTTGAAGTAATTTGTGCAATCTCAGACAGTGAAAGCTCTGTCGAAAGGGTTATTCCCTCACAAACATCTTCAAGCGACAGTGCCGAGACAGAGTTATATATATTCATTCCCCAATCGGCATATACCTTTCTCCCCTGCTTCTTCGCAAGAGAAAGCATACCTGGAGTACTTGCATATACGCCGTAGGTCCTTGGAATTTGCGAGAGCTGTTTTTCCGTTTTTTCTTCATCAAGAACGACCTGCGGCAGCAATACAAAGCACCTTTCATCAGGCACAATCTCACTCCACAAAGAAAGCGGAACAAGCACTCTGTCAGCTTTCTTTGCGCCTTCAAACTGCTCCTTTGTTCTTACCTGCACGCTGATAAGAGGTTTTTTGCGACTAATATAATTTTTATTCTGAGGATATGAATACTCAAAAGTTTCTTTCGGTATAATTTGTGCCCTTTTTTCCATAAGGGCGTTTGCCGCCTCCCTGCGGACTAAATTAAGCTCCGACGCCCGAAGCGTTAACCCCTCATCGGCTATAAATTCAAACGAATTCAGAGAAAAAGGCGTTTGTCCCAGCTTTGCAATCTGGCTGTATGCACGCTCTTTCGTAAGGGGTAGATTTTGCGCAATTTCTCCCACTGCACCATAAGCCGTTACTCTATTCACGCCGTCCGTAAGGGATAATGATGAAGGCTCATTTTTCTTTAATTTCAAGATTGCATCAATGGAAATTTTCTTGTTTTCTGCTCCGTTACGATAGGTATTTTCCGCCTCTTTAAGTGCGGCTTCATCAGCGCGCAATGTAAGCTTATCATTGCTGATAGAATAGTTCATTATTTCAGGCGTATTATATCCGCTGAAATACCCCTTTGTAAAGCCGTCACCACGGACAAATATTTTTTCGAGGTATTCTTCGTCCTCTTTTTTAAGAGACGAAAGGCTGTCAAGATATTTTCGGTAAACTCCCGTTACTGCGGCAACGTACTGCGCACTTTTCATTCTGCCCTCTATCTTAAAGCTTGTGATGCCTGCATCGCACATTTCCCTAAGATTGTCGGCAAGGCACAAATCCCTCGGGCTTAAGAAATATCCGTTTTTTTGCCCGAAGTTATATTTTTGTCTGCACGGCTGTGCACACATACCACGGTTACCGCTCCTGCCGCCGATAAATGAGGACATCAGACATTTTCCTGAAAAGCTGATACATAATGCCCCGTGCACAAATGCCTCCAGCTCGGTATCGGTGTTTTCGTGGATATGGCGGATTTCCTCCATTGAAAGCTCCCTCGCAAGTACGACACGTGAAAAGCCCATATTTGAAAGAGCCTCAACATCATAAATATTACACGCAGTAAGCTGAGTGCTGGCATGAAGCTCCATTTCGGGGCATACACTGCGTGCGATTTGCGCTGCACCGATATCCTGAATTATAAGGGCATCGACACCTGCATTTGCCGCCTTTACAACTGCATTTTCATATGTTTTAAGTTCTTTATCACTTACAAGTGTATTAAGTGCAAGATGCACACGTACACCCCTTACGTGGCAGTAACGCACTGCCTCCCCCACCTCTTTCCAGGTGAAGTTCTGGGCGTTCTTCCTCGCACTGAAGGATTGCTCCCCTATATATACTGCATCAGCACCGTTTTGCACCGCTGCACAAAGTGCCTCCCACCTTCCGGCAGGGGCAAGAAGTTCTGTTTTTCTGCTGTTTTTCATACCTAAACACAAAAAGCACGCTCCCGACAAAAGACATATTCTGCAGGAACGCACCTTTTTCCCTTTTTTAATATTTTCTATTCTTAAGCTCCGTTTCAAGCTTGACAACATTCATTTTAAGCGACTGATTTTCTGCACGCAGGCGGTTAAGCTCCGCATTCATTTTATCAAGTGCAAGCTTGCTCGCCCCTGCCTCCTCGGCATATTTTAAAAGCTGCGCCCTGAGTTTTTCGTTATCCTCCTGCGCCTGCATATATTCATCACAGACATTCACTGCCGTAAGCACTGCCGCCATAGAGGTTGAAAGACGCTTATCCCTTGAAATAAGCTCCCTCATTTTCTTATCGACGTGATAAGCAACGTGACGGACATATTCCTCGTCAGCCTCACAGACTATTCTGTATTCCGCATTATTTATTTTAACAACGGTGGTTGTTCTTTTCTCTTCCACAAAATCAAATCCTTTCAGATATACATTTTAAGTATATCGCATAAAAGGACAAAATTCAACTGTTTTTTTACTGCAAGTCAAAATTAATCAGTTGTTGCTTGTAAAATCGGTTTCGTTGTGGTAGAATAGTCTTTAACAAACAAAAGTCTTATTCCGCACCACACAAATGCACCCATTACGGCTACACAGTATGCATTTTTCAAAAACAGTGAAAGAACTGCCGCAGGGAAAAACAGTGCAAGTCGTTTTGGGGAGGCATACGCAATAACTACTGCGCCGCAAGGAATGAGTATTCTTAAAAGCAGCGTAAAGTCCTTCCCTGCAAGATTTATAATAATAGCGCATATAAGCGTTCCTATGGGAATTTCCCACACAAGGGAATTTCCAAGCCGGGTAAAAAGGATTATGCACACGAAAGGTGCAAAGCCGAGCCATATATCACCGATGCCTAAAACACGGCAAACGATATAGGTTAATATAAAATAAATTATTTTTTTCATAAAATACCTCATTTCATATTTAGTATTAAACGTGGGGAATAATATATACACATTATTTTTCGGAGGTTTTTATTTTGCACGAAACAGAAAAGGAAATTGAAAAGGTTATACTGTGCGGTGTTCATACGGGCGCATTAAATACACTTGACGATACAACAGATGAGTCTATGGCAGAGCTTTTTGAGCTTGCTAAAACTGCGCAGGCTGAAATTGTGGGAGAAATGGTACAAAACAAGGATCATCCCGAGGCCTCGACATATTTTGGCGAAGGAAAAATGGAAGAACTTCGTCTTGCTGCACAAAGTCTTGGGGCAACTCTTTTAATTTTTGATGATGAGCTTACGGGAAGTCAGATAAGAAATATTGAAAGCTACACGGGCGTACGCACCATTGACAGAAGCACACTTATCCTTGATATTTTTGCACAAAGGGCAATTTCAAAAGAGGGTAAAATTCAGGTTGAGCTGGCACAGCTTAAATATGCGCTTCCACGTCTTTCGGGAATGGGGACACAGCTTTCACGTCTTGGCGCAGGAATAGGCACAAGGGGTCCGGGTGAAACAAAGCTTGAAAGCGACCGCCGTCATATTCACAGAAGGATACACTCACTTGAAAACGAGCTGTCTGAAATTCAGGCGCACAGAAATTTGCAAAGAAGCAGACGTGAAAAGGATAATGTCGTTGTTGCGGCACTTGTAGGGTATACAAACGCAGGGAAAAGCACGATTTTAAATTATTTTACACAGGCTGACGTTTTGGCCGAAAATATGCTTTTTGCAACGCTCGACCCGACTATGAGAAAGCTCTCTCTGCCTGACGGAAGAAACGGTGTAATAGTTGATACTGTAGGCTTTATAAGGAAGCTCCCCCACCATCTTATCGAAGCATTTAAGTCAACACTTGACGAGGCAGTGCTGGCAGATGTTTTGGTACACGTAATAGATTCGTCAAACCCTGAAATGCATACGCAGATAAAGGTTGTTGATGAGCTTATTGAGTCTCTTGGCTGCCGTGCAAAAAGAATTATTGCAGTATTTAACAAGTGCGATGTTGCACCCCTTATTTCGCCAAGACCTGAGGGGAATTACACAGACTATGTCTGCGTTAGTGCTAAAAGCGGTGAGGGTATGGATAAGCTTTTAGAGCTTTTGCACGATGCTCTTCCGGGGAAAAAGCGGGAAATAGAGGTTCTTATCCCATACAGTGACAGCAGAACGGCTGCCCTTCTTCACGAGAGTGAGGTTATCATTGAGGAAAGCTACGAAGCAGAAGGCACACGTGTAAAGCTGCTTGCAGACGAGGCACTGTGTGCTCGCCTTGAAAAATATATTGTAAGCTGATGAAAGGAGGCGGCACACAGTGGAAAATTATAAAACCGTGCTGCAGGATGCAAGTGACGAAATGATTGAGAAAAAAAGCCGTTTTATAGGCTATTGCCGCCCCGTTAAAACACAGGATGAGGCAATTTCGTTTATAAACGAAATACGTGCACTCCACCGTCAGGCAACACACAATGTTTATGCATACGTTCTGAGGGAGGATAATATTATCCGCTACAGCGACGACGGAGAGCCTGCGGGAACGGCAGGCGTGCCCGTACTGGAGGTAATAAAAAAAGAGGGGCTGACCGATGTTGCCGTAGTTGTGACAAGGTATTTCGGCGGAGTTCTTTTAGGTGCGGGCGGTCTTGTCCGTGCGTATGGAAAAGGTGCAAAAATAGGCATAGATGCGGCAAAACGCATTGAAAAAATCTACTGTAATTTATATCTTGTAAGGTGCGACTATTCTTCTTACGGAAAGATTGAGTATGCAGTAAATAACGGTGGATATATTCTGCGTGACAGTTCGTTTGAAAATGATGTCTGTCTCACCGTAGGAGTGCGCGAGGGCGAGGATGAAAATTTTCTGAAAACGATTGCCGATATATCAGGCGGCAGTGCAAAGGTAGATACCCTCGGCGGAGAATACATAGCAAAGGAGTTATAGAATATGAAGTACACATTTGGTTTAAGAGGACACGATATTGGAAATAATTTTGATGAAATGTGCGAAAAGGCAAAGGCGGCAGGCGTTAAAAAGCTGCAGTTTGCACTTGCCAAGACGGTAAACGACGTTAATTTTGACGAGGTCGGTTATGACGAAAAGCTGTCTCAGGAAATTAATGCAAAGCTTGCAGAAAACGATTTACACGTTTCAGTGCTTGGCTGCTATATATGCCCCATTCACCCTGATGAAGAGGTTTTAAAATCGCAGCTTAAGCGCTTTGAAAATTTTCTTTATTATGCGAAGGATTTCGGTGCAGACGTTATCGGCACAGAAACGGGGGTTGCCGAAACTCTTGAAAAAACACATTCAGAGGAAAATTATCAGTTTTTCTTAAACAATATGCGCCCGATTATTAAAAAAGCGGAGGAGCTTGGCGTAATTGTGGGTATTGAGCCTGTATATACAAGTACAATCTGGTCACCGCAGGTTATGAGGCGTATGCTTGATGATGTAAAATCAGATAATCTAAAGGTAATCCTCGATATATCAAATATGACACACGCACCTACACGACATATGCAGTGCGATATTATAAATGATTCGTTTGATTTGTTTGGTGAGGAAATCGTTGCAGTGCATCTTAAGGACTTCACCTTTGACGAAGATAACAGAAAATCCTTTACAGTTGCAGGTACGGGCGAGCTTATGACAGAGCTTATTTTCGACAGACTCGAAGGGCTTTCACACACTCCCGAAATCATTCTCGATGAAACAAAACTCGAGCTTTATGAGGATAGTTTAATATCGCTCAGCGAAATACTTGACTAAATACAAAAGGCGGTGTAAAAAAAGCAACTTTTTACACTGCCTTTTTCACATTAGGTATTGACATTACCGCTTTAAAAATAGTAAAATAAAATGAAGTATTGTTATTTAGGCATAAGGGATCCCAGTCCGATATGGTTTAAAAACAGAAATTTCGTATAATACTGCAGAAAATTCTGCAAATATACGACAGTATTATTCTTGAATTTTCTTTGTCTTATAACAAAATTTCTTGTTTTTAAACTCTTCGACCTTAAACGCAGGAAAATTTAATATAATTTTTATGCGAAGGACGAAGATAGGCTGACGCCTTTCGAGGACGACAAATAAAAAGAATAAAAATTTAACAAGTTTAAGGCATATTGGACTAGGCTCCCTTATGCCTATGAAAGGATTGATTATTGTGGCAATAACTGCACCAAGAGGAACGGCAGATATACTTGCACCTGATATTCTTAAATGGAAATATATTGAAAGTAAAGTTTCTGATATAAGCGCACGCTTCGGCTACAGTGAAATACGTACACCTGTGTTTGAGCACACGGAGCTTTTTGAGCGTGGCGTAGGCGATACAACAGACGTTGTGCAAAAGGAAATGTATACCTTTAACGATAAGGGCGGAAGAAGTATTACACTTCGCCCCGAGGGAACGGCATCTGTTGCAAGAGCGTTTTTGGAGCATAACATATATGCACAGCCGCTTCCATCTAAGCTTTGCTATAATATTACCTGCTACCGCTACGAAAAGCCACAGGCAGGCAGACTTCGTGAGTTTCATCAGTTTGGCGCAGAGTGCTACGGCTCGAGTGAGCCTGTAGTGGATGCAGAGGTTATCTCTTTTGCAAAAACCGTTCTTACGGAGCTTGGAATAAAAAAGCTTTCGCTTAATATTAACTCCATCGGTTGTCCTGATTGCAGAAAGAAATATAACGAGGCACTTAAAGACTATTTCAGACCCTATATAGAGGACGGAACACTGTGCGCAACGTGCCGTGACAGATTTGAGAAAAATCCCCTGCGTATACTTGACTGTAAAAGTCCTGTTTGCGGAGAGATTGCAGATAAGGCACCCATTCTTCTTGACTACATCTGCGAAGAATGTCATGACCATTTTGAAAGCGTTAAGGAGCATCTTGGGGCAATGGGTATCGACTATAATGTTGACGGCACCATTGTAAGAGGACTTGACTACTATACAAAAACCGTATTTGAGTTTAAGACAGCACTTGAAGGCACGGCAGGAACGGTGTGCGGTGGCGGAAGATATGATGGACTTATCGAGCAGCTTGGCGGTGCGCCCACGCCCGGAATAGGCTTTGCAATGGGTATTGAGAGAATTATTCTCGCCCTCGATGAGGCAGGCGCTATGCCCGAATTTGAAAGCGCACCCGATATATATATTGCAAATATAGGCGATGAAACAAAGCTTTTTGTAACAACGCTTACAGATAAGCTTCGCAAGGCGGGAGTTAAGTGCGAGCGTGATTTGTGCGGCAGAAGTCTTAAGGCACAGATGAAATATGCAGATAAATGCGGTGCACGCTACAGTATGGTAATAGGCTCAGATGAAGCGGAGAAAAAGAGCGCCATGCTTAAAAATATGAGAGAAAAAGCAGAAACTGAGGTTAGTCTTGAAAATCTCGAAGACCTTATTGCTAAAGTAAAGGAGTAATTAAGATGGATACAATCAAAGGATTAAAAAGAACGTATATGTGCGGTGAGCTTCGTGAAAGCCACATTGGCGAAACAGTTACCCTGATGGGATGGGTTGCAAAGGAAAGAAATATGGGCGGTCTTGTATTTGTTGATATCCGCGACAGAAGCGGCATTTCGCAGATAGTGTTTGAGCCTGATAATGCTGCTCTTCAGGAAAAGGCAGCTACTCTTCATATGGAATATGTAATTGCCGTAACAGGCAAGGTCAGAATGAGAAGTAACATTAACGAAAATATTCCTACAGGAAAGGTCGAAATCGAGGCAAGTGAGCTTCGTATTTTAAACACAAGTGATGTTACACCCTTCGTTGTAACAGATGATGTTAAGGCGGGCGAGGATTTAAGACTTAAATACCGTTATCTTGATTTGCGCAGACCGACACTTGTAAAAACGCTTGAGCTTCGTCACCGTGTAACACAGGTTGCAAGAAGATATTTTGACGAGAACGGTTTCCTTGAAATCGAAACTCCCATTCTTACAAAGAGTACACCTGAGGGCGCACGTGACTATCTTGTTCCCAGCCGTGTATACCCCGGTAATTTCTTTGCACTTCCCCAGTCACCCCAGCAGTACAAGCAGCTTTTGATGCTGGGCGGTATGGACAGATATATTCAGATTGCAAAATGCTTCCGTGATGAGGATTTACGTGCTGACCGTCAGCCTGAATTTACACAGATTGACCTTGAAATGAGCTTCGTTGATGAGGACGATGTGATGAACATGAATGAGGGCTTCCTTAAAAAAGTGTTTAAGGAAGTGCTTGACTATGATGTGACGCTTCCTCTCCCCCGTCTTACCTGGCAGGAGGCAATGGACCGCTTCGGCTCTGATAAACCCGACACACGCTTCGGTCTTGAGCTTTGCGATATGAGCGAGCTTTTCGACGGCTGTGGCTTTAGCGCATTTGCCGATACCGTTAAGAACGGTGGAACTGTCCGTGCAATCAATGCAAAGGGACTTTCAGATAAGCTTACAAGAAAGACACTTGACAATCTTGTTGAGTTTGTAAAGACCTACAAGGCAAAGGGTATGGCTTGGCTTATCGTTGATGAAAATGAAATCCGCGGCAGCATTGCAAAATTCTTCTCCCCCGAGGAGCTTCGTGCAATTGCCGACAAAGCAAATGCTGCTGCAGGGGACGTTATCCTCTTTGTAGCCGACCTTAAGGCGAGCGTTGTTTACGCATCACTCGGTGCACTTCGCTGCGAGATTGCAAAGAGATTCGACCTTATTCCCGAGGGAATGTTCAATCTCCTTTGGGTGACAGACTTCCCGCTTCTTGAATATGACGAGGAGGAAAACCGCTACGTTGCGATGCACCATCCCTTCACCTCTCCCAAGGACGAGGATATAGCACTTCTTGACACTGACCCGGGTAAGGTACGTGCAAAGGCATATGATATTGTTCTTAACGGTTATGAGCTTGGCGGCGGCAGCATCCGTATTTATGATGCAGCTATGCAGCAGAAAATGTTTGAATGTCTCGGATTTACGCCTGAGCAGGCGCAGGAGAGATTTGGTTATCTTCTCAATGCGTTCCGTTACGGCACACCTCCGCACGGCGGACTTGCATACGGTCTTGACAGAATCGTTATGCTGATGGCAGGTTGAGACTCAATTCGTGATACAATTGCATTCCCCAAGGTTAAGGACAGCGGCGAGCTTATGATTGCGTCACCCGATGTGGTTGATAAAAAGCAGCTTGATGAGCTTGGACTGGCGATTGTCAGCGGTGTAGACCGCTCACAAAATGCGGAATGAGGAG